>DATCFS010000332.1:0-8825 GCA_036509375.1 Acidimicrobiales bacterium | reverse complement strand
CGACGTCGCGCGATCGGTGGGATCTCGCATCGTGGCGCTCGTGCGCGACGGTGCCACCGTGACGAGTCAGGTCACGCAGTCGTCGATTGGCAACGCCGTCACCATGCTCGGAGCTCTCGGGGGCTCCACCAACGCCGTCATCCACCTCACCGCCATGGCCCGTCGACTCGGTCTCGAGTTGGACCTCGACATGGTTGACCGCGTGGGAAGAACGGTGCCGGTACTCGTTGACATCGAGCCAACCGGCACCGGGTTGATGGAAGACCTCGATGCGGCCGGAGGAGTGCCCACCGTGATGGGTGCCCTTGGCGACTTACTGAGTGGTGACGTCGTACTCGCTGACGGCACGACGACACGAGAACTGCAATCTCGAGCCACGCCGGCGAACGGTCCGGTTCGCACGCGCAATAATCCCGTCGACGCGCACGGCGCCTTTCGCGTCGTGCGCGGCAATTTGGCGCCCGATGGTGCGCTCATCAAGCGCTCGGCCGCGACACCGGCATTGCTCGCCCACCGCGGTCCGGCCTACGTGATGCACGACGTCGACGAAGTGACGAGGCGGACCGGCGCGGACGCGGTCGTCGATCCCGACGCGGTCCTCGTCCTCAGTGGCGCCGGTCCGATCGGCGGACCGGGCATGCCCGAGTGGGGCATGGTCCCGATTCCGGCCCCGTTGCTAGAACGCGGCGTCACGGACATGGTGCGGGTAACCGACGCGCGAATGAGCGGCACGAGCTTCGGTACCGTGTTCCTCCACGTCGCACCGGAAGCCGCGCTCGACGGGGTTATCGGACTCGTGCGCGACGGTGACGTCATCGCGGTTGACGCCGACGCGGGAACGATTGAACTCGACGTTCCGGCGTTCGAACTGGCCGAACGACGAGCGCAACGTGACCAGTTTCCAAGGGTTGCTCGCGGATATGTTGAACTTTATCGACGGCACGTCACCCAGGCTCCGGTCGGTTGTGACTTTGATTTCTTGGCGCTCGAGCCGGGGCAACGGCCCTTCCTCGACGAGCCGGTAGTGGGTAGATCTTGAGGAGGAATATCCGAAGGAACGGGGTCCACAGTGGGCTTCGTTGAGAAAGGGGAAGTGCGACTTTGAAAAAGATACGAATGGGGAGTTTCGGCGCGATGGCCGCGACGCTTGTTCTCGCCGGTACGTTCTACGCGTCGGGACCAGCTTCAGCATCCGCAACGACAACATTGACCCTTTGGCAAAACTACGGAACTGAGCAGAATGCCGTGGCGACGACCAACCTCGTCAAGGCCTTCGAAAAGCTCAATCCGAGCATCAAGATCAACATCGTGGCGCAACCGGGGACGAACTACTTCCAACTGCTCCAATCTTCAGCCGTCGGGGGCAACGGTCCCGACCTCGCGGTCATGTGGACCGGTGTGTATGACCTCAAGTACGCGAATGACCTCGTGAACTTGAAGGGCAACGTGCCGGCCGCCGACCTGTCAAAGATGGAGGGCTTGCAGTGGGAAGCGCCGAACTTCACCGTAAGTAAGGGTGCCTACGTCATGCCGTTGGAGACCCAGTTCTACATCGGCTTCTACAACAAGAAGCTGTTCGCGAGGGCCGGCGTCAAGTCGGTACCGACCGACTGGGCTCAGTTGCTCGCTGACTGCAAGCTGTTGAAGGCGAAGGGTATCCAGCCCATCGTGTACGGCAACGGCGGCCAGGCGATCAGCACGGAGTTCTACCCCTGGTACGACATGAGCTACTTGATGATCGGCGCGCACTCACTCACCAGTTGGAAGGGGCTCTACGACGGTGCCATCCCGTGGACGTCATCGACGAACGTGACCCAGTTGAAGAACTGGGCGACCCTGGAGAAGGACGGCTACACCAACAACGACGTCTTGACCAACACGGCCAACATCACGCAGTTCGAAACGGGCAAGGCGGCGATGATGGTCGACGGTACGTGGGACACGGCGCAGTACACCAAGACCATGGGTACGAACGTCGCCGCATTCGTTCCGCCGTACTCGGTGACTCCGATCAATGGTGTCGTGGAGTACCCCGGCGACGGCTTCTCGGTAATGAAGAACTCGAAGAACAAGAAGGACGACTTCAAGTTCCTCGACTTCTTGACCACGGTCAAGGCCGGCAACATCATCAACGCGGCCGGACTCATACCTGACATCTCGGGCATGAAGACGTCGAACCCGGTGAACCAGGAGATGTTGAACTTCGTCACGGTAAACCACATGACGCCGTACCCGATGATGGACAACTACGTGCAGGTAAACGTGGGCAACGCCGCGGACAGCGAACTTCCCTCGGTGCTCGCCGGTCAAACCACTCCCATTGCGGCACTCCAGAACATGGCGGCCGCGTGGAAGCAGCTTCCCGCGTCACTCAAGAGCTCTACGAAGTTCTCGGGCTAATCGGCCGTTGAAGTCGCGTCCCCGCCCAACTCGTTGTTCGACGTTGGGCGGGGACGCGAATTTCTTTTCTTTCTACTCTGGGGCGATGAGACCATGAGCACCATCAGCGTCACGACACCGAAGACGCGGCGTCTCACGCTCAAGCGACGGCGCCAACTCTCCGGCGTGGTCTTCGCCCTCCCGGCCATCGCGCTGGTCGTGTGCTTCATCGGCATTCCAATTGGCCAGGACATCTACTACTCCTTCACGCAGTGGGACGGCCAGACGGCCACGTGGATTGGACTCTCGACGTGGTCGCAGGCCTTCCACAATCCCAATCTGTGGACCGCGCTTCGCAACAACGCCCTGCTCTTGCTCTCAGTTCCCTTCGCCCTCGGACTCCCCCTCTGCATTGCAGTCCTCTTGCACCAACGGGTTGCCGGCTGGAGGATTTTTCGCTCCATCTACTTTCTTCCGACGGCCATCTCCTGGGTCGTGCTCGGTTTGGTGGCCGAACGTTTCTTCGCCTACCAGGGAACACTCAACTCGATCATCCATGCGTTGGGCTTCTCTCACTTCAGCACCAACATGCTCGGCTACCAGTCCGAGGCCCTCATCGCTCTCGGCATCACGTTCATCTTCACCATGGTTGGCACCAACACCATGCTCTTCCTCACCGGACTCGCGACGCTGGACCCGAGTCTGGAAGAGGCCGCGCGCATTGACGGTGCCGGTCGTTGGCGGATCTTTCGCAGTATCACGCTTCCCCACCTCAGTCGATTCATTCAATTGGCCTTCGTCATGACGGTGATCGCCCTCTTCTCGGCCCTCTTCAGTCTCATCTTCGTGATGACGGGCGGAGGTCCCGGTTACGCCACCACGACCGTGGAGTACCTCATCTACGAAACCGGTTTCAATCAAGGTGACTACGGTACCGCCGCGCTCTACGGACTCATCCTCTTCGTGATTACCGGCATTGTCGGCGTCGTGCAACTTCGCTTGATCGGATCGAACGAATGACGACGTTGTTGACGCCTCCCGCCAAATCAGAACAACCGAGCCCGTCCCTCGGCCCGGTGAAGAAGCCGAAGAAGGTCGGTCGCTGGATTCTCTTCGCGGTCATGATGATCATCGCGGTGATCATGCTCTACCCCTTCTGGGTGATGATCATCACGAGTCTTAAGTCCGAGGCTCAATTCCTCGCCGGAACAGGTTTCTCGTGGCTCAGTTGGTCGAGTCTCACGTCGGTAATCCCAATTGGTCAAGAGGTCCTCAGTTCGACGATTGTCTGCTCGGCTTCGATCCTCGTCATCTTGCTCGTGGGACTGCCGGCCGGCTTCGCGTTCTCGAAACTGCGATTCCGCATGTCCACGATGGTGTTTCTTCTCATTGTGAGCGCCATGATGGTGCCGCTTCAGGCGATCCTGATGACTGAATTCGTGAACATGACGCGTCTACATCTCACGGGCGGCTACACCGGCGCCATTCTCGTCTACGCCTCGCTCGGCACGCCATTTTCCGTGTTCCTCTTCACGACCTACTTCCGCGGAGTGCCCGACGAGCTCATTGAAGCGGGCATCGTCGACGGACTCGGCTACTTCGGCGCACTGTGGCGACTCGTGGTGCCCATCGCGGTGCCGGCGATTGCCACGGTCACCGTTCTGCAGTTCATTCAGATTTGGGACGACCTCCTGGTGGGCCTCTTCTTCATTCAGAACACGTCACAACGCCCCATCACCGTCGGACTCGCGGTCCTCGCGGCCGGAAGAACGACCTCAATCCCCGAGCTCATGGCCGGTTCGATTATCAGCGCCTTGCCGGCCATGGTGGTCTATCTCGGTTTTCAGCGCTACCTCGTCAAGGGCCTCACCATGGGAATCGACCGATGAACCACCGACTCACGAACCACTCAAGGAGCAGTTGCTGATGGCCGACATTACTTTCGACGGCGTCACGAAGATTTACGCCGACAAAATTCGGGCGGTGGACGAGCTCTCGCTGCACGTGGCCGACGGCGAATTCATGGTGCTCGTCGGACCCTCGGGCTGCGGAAAGACCACGGCACTGCGCATGTTGGCGGGCCTCGAGGACATCACGTCTGGCTCCCTCTCGATTGGAGGGGCCGTTGTGAACAACGTCCTGCCGAAGGATCGTGACGTCGCCATGGTGTTCCAGAACTACGCGCTCTACCCCCACATGACGGTGGCGCAGAACATGGGATTTGCCCTCAAGATCAGGGGACACTCGAAATTCGATATAGCGACGAAAGTCAGTGAGGCGGCGGCGATTCTTCGCCTGACCGATTACCTGGACCGTCGACCAAAGGCCCTGTCTGGTGGTCAACGTCAACGCGTGGCCATGGGTCGGGCGATTGTGCGTAGTCCGCAGGCCTTCCTCATGGACGAGCCCCTCTCCAACCTCGACGCGCAGTTGCGCGTCGAAATGCGGCTCGAAATTGCCCGAATCCAACGGCTGCTCGGTGTCGCGACCGTGTACGTCACGCACGACCAGATCGAGGCAATGACGATGGGTGACCGCGTCGCCGTCATGCGCGGCGGAAAACTCCAACAGTGCGACACGCCCCAAGATCTCTACGACCACCCCCGAAACGAATTCGTGGCCGGGTTTATGGGATCGCCCCCAATGAACCTCTTGCGCGCCGGACTCGACACCACGAACGGCGCCTCGCTGGTCCTCGGTACACAACGAGTCGCCATACCGTCGAGTTACGCATCGTCGCACGCACTCCCCGCGCGTGACGGCCTGGGCGTCGTCTTTGGCATTCGACCCGAAGACGTACAGGTCGTTGGCGCCGACGACGACGCGGGATCACTGACCACCAAGGTGGAGCGACGCGAAGCACTCGGAGCGGAGATTCTCGTCCACCTCTCGTTGGTCGACGCCGCGGGCACGTCCACTCTCGTCGTCAACGACGATGGCGCCGTGGTGGCGCGTCCGACGACGATGGTGGCGAAGATGGGACCTCGGTCGGGCGTGGCGGTCGGTGATCAACTCCGCGTTCGCTTTAATCCCGATCATTTCCACTTCTTCGACGCGGACAGCGGCGACAGTCTGCGAAAGTCGTAGGTATGCCCAACACACTCCCCGACAGTTTGCAGTATCAGATTCTCGCGAGCGGCTTCGATCACGTGGAGGGAGTCTGTTGGGATCCCGTGCGCCAATGCATTTGGGCCGGCGGTGAGGCCGGTCAGGTCTACCGCGTGGAACTCGACGGAACCGTCAACGTCGTCACCGTCATTGACGGAGGGGTGTTACTTGGAATCGCCCTCGACCAAGCAGGTTCGCTGTACATATGCGACCCCGGAAACCATCGGGTATGGAAGTTGGACGACCACTACAACGCGGTGGCCTTCGGCGACGAAATCAATTACCCCAACTACCCAGCTTTCGCGCCCAACGGACTGCTGTACGTGTCGGATTCCGGTCAGTTCGATCGGGTGAACGGTCGACTGTTCACCATTGACGCTGCCGGTGTGACGGTCGACGTCAGCCCTCGGGCACTCGAGTTCGCCAACGGCATTGCGATTGACGACACGACACTATGGATTGTCGAGTCGGCCGCTCCCTGCGTCAGCTCGATGAGCCTCACCGGGGGCGCGTTGGATCGAACGATTCCCTTGGAACGATGTGTTCCCGACGGTTTGGCCTTCGACGCCGTTGGCGGGCTTCTCATCTCGTGCTACCAACCCAATCAGCTTTGGCGATGGACCCCCGGCGAAGGGCTCGAACTCATCTTCGACGAGTGGTCCGGGGAGCTCATCCTTTCGCCGACGAATATCGCCTTCTACGGTAACGGTCTCGACCGACTGGCACTTGCCTCACTGTGCGGCCACAATCTCGTCACGATTGCCGCGCCCCAGCGTGGCGCGCGCATTCGCCTCCCCTAGAGAAACGACCACCATGACCACAATCTCGAGTACCAATCCGGCGACCGGTGAAACGAAGGAACTCACCATCAACGAAACGACGACGGACGAAGTGAATGCCCTCGCGCTTCGTGCCGCGGCGGCCGCTCTCGATCTAGCCGGTCGACCCCTCGTCTGGCGCGCCGGGATGCTCCGCGCCATGGCCAACGAACTCGAGGCCGACGCGACTAACTTGGTCGCCCTGGCCCACGACGAAACGGCACTACCTTTACCTCGATTGGAGGGGGAACTGCGAAGGACCGCGTTCCAACTGCGGTTCTTCGCCGACGTCGTGGAGGACGGCGCGTTTCTTGACGCATCACTGGACAACGCCACCGACTCCCCCATGGGTCCCTTGCCCGACCTTCGACGCGTCAACACGCCTATCGGTGCAGTGGGGGTCTTTGGGAGTTCGAACTTCCCCTTCGCCTTCTCGGTACCAGGTGGCGACACGGCGTCGGCGCTCGCTGCCGGTTGTCCGGTCGTCATCAAGGCTCATCCCGCGCATCCCGCGACCAGTGCCGCGACCTTCGCGGCACTCAAACGAGGGGCGAGAGAGAGCGAAGCTCCCGAGGGCACGCTCGCCCTTGTCTACGGCTTTGACGCGGGAACGGCCCTCGTCGAGGCGCCCGCGATCAGTGCAGTGGGCTTCACCGGTTCGGTCGGCGCCGGACTCGCGCTCTGGCAGCGCGCCAACGCCCGCCCCATTCCCATCCCCTTCTTCGGAGAACTGGGTTCGGCGAACCCGCTCGTCGTCACCACTAGCGCGGCCGTTGAGCGTGGTGCGGAGATCGGCACCGCGCTGGCCGGCTCCATGACATTGGGAGCGGGACAGTTCTGCACCAAGCCCGGTCTCATCTTCGTGCCGACGGGCGATGCCGGTGACGCACTCGTCGGTGCGACTGTCGACTCCCTCTCGGAACTCGGTGAGTTCACGATGTTGACGGCCGGCATTGCCGACCACTTTCGAAGCGGCGCCACCTCCATTGCCAACGTGAGTGACGTGCGGCCGCGGAGCAACGGTGGTGTGGGTACCAATGCCCACACTTCGGCGCAACTCTACGAGGTTGATGCGTCGCGCTTCGAGGAACGAGACGCCTACGCTCTACGCGAAGAGTGCTTTGGCCCTCTGGCACTCATCGTTCGCTACGAATCGAATGATGCACTGCGTCGGGCCCTGGAGGCGAGCGAACCGGCGCTGACGTTCAGCCTCTTCTCCGCCGACGGTGACCCCGACAGCGCGTGGCTCGTGGCGCTCGGCGCATCGCGAGCCGGACGGATCATTGTAAACGGCTTTCCGACCGGAGTGGGTGTGAGTTGGTCAATGCAACACGGCGGACCCTGGCCGGCGACGACGTCAGCGGCGGCGACCTCCGTGGGCGCCGCGGCAATCGGTCGCTGGCTACGACCGGTCTCGTTCCAGGGTGTTGAGAACAGCCATCTTCCTCCCGCGTTGCAAGAGAGCAATCCACTTGGAATTCCTCGACGAATCAATGGGAACCTCGTCAACTGAACACTTGACGAGGTTCGTCACCGTCAGTGATTTGGCCTGGCGAGAGTCAGCATTTTCGGACGGCGCGAACTATCGTTTTTGCCTGTGGACGCCAGTTGCGTGCGCCAGGGGAAACGGGTGAATGCTGAGATGAGGACAACCAAGTACGCGGTCCATTCCCGCCGGCTTCTGATGTTCACGCTCTGTTCGGCGACGCTGAGCTCGCTCGTAAGTGTTCACCCGGCCATCGCCGCCAACCAGGTCGCGAGCAGTGCAACGACGACGAACACCAATGGCGGCCTATTGATCGGCCTCGGCGTCGGTGTTCTCGTACTCGGCGGCGTGGGATTTGTCGTCCTTTCCTATTCGCGCAAGAAGCGCCGCCCTGCGCAGTGCGCCGATCAGCGCGACGCACTTGCCGCCGCTGAACGAGCGCTTCATTACTGGGAGGGTGCACTCGCTCATATTCAAGCGGTTGACCGTGACCGCCTCAGTGCTCGTGCGAACGACGCGCGTGAGGGGTCCGATTCCGACGATCCTGTTGCGGGGGACGCCGATCACGAATCCTTACGTGCCAAGAGTCAAGGAGGGTACGCGGCGGCCGTCAAGTACCGCGATCAGTGTCAACTCGATCTCATTAACTGCATGGCGTCTGGGGGCGGCAAAGTAGCGCCGCTTGAACAATTACTTCCACAACACCCCGCAAGCCCCTTCGATCAGAAGTAACGTTCCCTTCTCCACGGAAGGTTTCTCGCGCGCCCCTTTCCATGAACTTGCAGTACTACGTCTCACGTAGTACTCTGGCCCAATGAAACGACCTGACATTGGTGCGACGCTTCGTCGAACCAACGATCCTCCACTTTTGATTCTGACGAGCCTCGCTGGTGGACCCAAGCACGGTCACGCGCTGGCGAAAGACGTTCAATCATTTGCTGGCGTCGTCCTCGGACCGGGCACCCTCTACGGCGCCATCACTCGCCTAGAGGAACGCGGCCTGATTGAACCGTTGGACACCGACGATCGTCGAC
>DATCFS010000331.1:0-8539 GCA_036509375.1 Acidimicrobiales bacterium | reverse complement strand
CGTAGGAGATTGGATAGCCCTCGAGCGTGCGGCCTGACTTCGCCAGACCGCGTTCGAGCGCCGGCAGCGTCACCTCGCTCAGGTAACGCTCGGTCGTAAAGGGATGAACGAGTAACCCGTCGGCCACTTCACCGGCGACCTCGGTCATCAGTTCGCCGACGGCGGCGAGGTAGACCTTCGGTGCGCCGTACGGATTGGGACCGGGATTGAAGAACGGCGTCATCAGCGTGTGCTTGTAGAACTCACCGCGAAAGTTCAGTGGCTCACCTTCGTTCCAGCACGCCCAGATCGCGCGCATTGCCAGAATGTATTCGCGCATCCGCGGGGCGGGATGCGACCACGGCATGGAATAACGCTTCTCGATGTGCGGTTTGATTTGACTGCCGAGGCCCAGTAGCAATCGACCCTTCGAAAGTAGTTGCACGTCGTTCGCCATGGTCGCGGTAATCATGGGACTTCGACCAAAGGCCACGACGATGCCGGTACCGAGTTCGAGGGTGCTGGTCGCGGGAGCCGCGCTTGCCGCGATGAGAAGCGGATCATGTCCCGCTTCCGCGGCCCACGCGCCGTCGTAGCCTTCGGACTCAGCTCGACGAGCGTGCTCGGCAATGTCGCCACCGCGAAAGGAAAGGTCGCCGTCAATCAACATGCGCGAAGTCTACGACTCGTCGTCCTTAAACGACGTGCGAACAACCGTCAGTCAGTCCGCCGGCTCTCGCTCAAAGACTTGTCCAACCATTGCGTTCACTTCGTCGTTGGGTACGGCCGCGGAGAAGAGGAAACCCTGGCCGAGTTCGCAGCCGAGACGTCGCAGGCGACTGAACTGACGCGACGTTTCGATGCCTTCGCCCAGCATTGTCACATTGAGACGTTGGCCGAGGGTGATGATCATCTCGAGCAACGTGTCGTTGCGACTGTTCTCGCGCGACGGGCGCACGAACGACTGATCGATCTTGATGATCCGTGGGCTGAGCGCTTCGAGGTACGAGAGCGACGAAAAGCCGGTGCCGAAGTCGTCGAGGGCTATGCCGACGCCGAGATTGCCCAAGTGATCGAGCACGGTCATCGTCTCGGCGATGTCGATGAGCGCCACACCCTCAGTGATCTCCAGAATGAGATAGGCGGGCGGCAGTCCGCTCTCGCTCAACATGTTCTTGATCATTGGCACGAGGTTGGGATCGAGGAACTGACGAGCCGAGAGATTGACCGTGACGTACGGTCTCGTGACGGACGCGTCGGGACGATCCCACGTGCTCGCTTCCTTGATCGCCTCGCGCAGTGCGAACGAACCCAGTTCGAGAATGAGGTCACTCTCTTCGGCGAGCGGGATGAAGACATTGGGTGGCACCCATCCCCGTTCGGGATGGTGCCAGCGCATCAACGCTTCGAACCCGACTACCTCGCTCGTCGCGAGATCGGCGATGGGCTGATAGTGCATGGCGAGGTCACCGGCCTGGAAGGCGTGGCGCAACTCCTGGACGAGTGCGAATCGACTGACGGCCCGCTGGTGCATGTTGGGGGTGAAGACCACGTGATGACCCCGTACGTTGCGCTTGGCTTCGTACAGTGCGGCGTCGACGTTCTGAATCGTTTCGG
This sequence comes from Acidimicrobiales bacterium, assembly GCA_036509375.1. Taxonomy (GTDB): domain Bacteria; phylum Actinomycetota; class Acidimicrobiia; order Acidimicrobiales; family RAAP-2; genus RAAP-2. The sequence goes on along the minus strand of DATCFS010000331.1, from coordinate 6,943 downwards.
AAAAACTGTTGCAGGTCGCGTCCCAGATGACAATGCCAATGCTCGCACGCTGCTCGATCTGCGAACCGGCAATCGTGAACGGTTCGGAAATGACTTTGACCAGTCGTTCGGCGAGTGCTTCCGCCTCGGCCGGTTCGTCGAGCCCCTCGGCGAGGTACAGGAACTCATCACCCCCGAAACGACAGAGGGTGTCATTTGAGCGGGTGACCTGCTCGAGCCGTTTGGCGATGGCGGTGAGAAGTTGGTCGCCAACGAAGTGGCCGTGGGTGTCGTTGACGCCCTTGAAGTCGTCGAGGTCGATCAACAACACCGCACCGATGCCACCATGTCGGACCACGCGACCGTGGGCCTGGGCGAGTCGGTCCTCAAAGAGGGCGCGATTGGCAAGTCCGGTTAAGGGATCGTGCAGAGCCTGGTGCGAGAGCTGCGCCGCCAGTGCGCGTTCTTCAGTGATGTCGCGTTCGGAGAAGACGAAGTAGAGGATGTTGCCTTCCTCGTCACGCGCCGGGGACCGAGATACTTCAACGTCAATGACGCGGCCGTCCTTGCGCAGATACCGCTTCACGTAGCGTTCCTGTTCCATCTCACCCGCGATGAGACGTTGGTGCGTACTCTCGGTGATGCCCACGTCGTCCGGGTAGGTGAAAGGTGTCGAATCGCACCCAATCAGCTCTTCCTTCGTGAATCCAACCATCTGACAGAAGGCGTCGTTCACCGAAATGATGAGGTCGTCCTTGTCGGCGAAGGTCATTGGCGCCATGTTGTTCTCGAACGCGACTCGGAATCTCAGTTCAACGTCGGCCCGTGCACGTTCCATCTCGCGCTGTGCACTAACGTCGCGCACGGCCGCGACGACCCACGACCCACGGTCGAGTGCTAACGGTGACCTCGATATCTCAACGGGAATCTCACGTCCGTCCTTGCAGAGAATCGTGAGGTCGGGGTCGTTCCAGATCACGTTCGACGTCGGAATCCAGGCACGATTGTGACGCGCTCGCAGCGCCGCTTCCTTCAGTCGATGCGGCACCACGATCTCAACACTCTGACCAATGAGTTCCTCGCGCGAGTACCCGAGCAAGGTCGCGAGTAATCCGTTGACGTAGTGGACAACGCCGTTACTGTCGAGAAGGGCCGTACCCTCGGGAAGGGCTTCAAGTAAGCCGTCCCACGAGGGAGGATGCGCTTCAAGGAGAGCTCGTACTGATTCGCGGCGAGCGAGGCCAACTTGTTCGATGCCGTGCACACCGGCCGAATCGAGACGGCTGGCCGCCAACGATCGTTCGGAGAGATCGGTCACCGACTTACGCTAAGCGAGCGCTTTGAGACGATTGTCAACAAGTTCTCAACACTCTCGCAAATGTCACCGCAAAATAATCATCTTCTCAGCCGTACAGGTGCGACTACCGCTCAGTAGGCCGACAGACCACGCGGAGACTGGCGAGCGTTGCAACGACGCCGATCGAGTCGCGCGTCGACACATCTTCGGGTCGACTTTCTAGATAAAGACTGGCGTTCGTTCCGTCTCGCACCGCGGTGCTTATGCACAGGTGCTGTGCAAATTCGACTCTCATTGTGTTGGCAAGAGTGATTGTTGTACGGCGTAACCGAACAGCGGACGGATCAGGGACTATGCGCTTCGAAGGAATTCTCGTGCGTTACGGTTCACACCATGGAAACGCCGAACCGTTCCCCGTTATGGACTCACACATCATTGCCCCAAGGCCCTCGACCGAAGACGGGTGGCGTGGCGTGATCTTTTCTGACGAACTCCTTGCGAAACTGCTTGACGACTTCCCCGAGATTGTGGTCGTCTTGAATAGTGAGGGAAATCTCATTTGGGCGAACAATCTTGCCGAAGCACTTTTCAACCGCACACTTGAATCGGCCGTCGGCATCTCCGCGCTCGACTTCATCCACCCCGACGACCTAGAGATTGTTCTGCGTTCACTCGAAACAGTGCAGGATAAAGACGTCGGGGTCCCGCTGGAGATTCGAGTGCGCGTCGACACCGAATGGCTCCTCATCGAACTGATTGGCCGGCCGGTGAGCTGGTTCGAGGAGGGCGCGATCCTTTACAGCATTCGCGACCTCACGCAACGACGCCGCTTCGAGGTCGCCGGTGACGACGTTGCTCGGTTCCGGTCCGTCGTGCACAATGCGTCGACGATCATGATGCTGGTTTCCTCCACGGGCGAAATCGAATCGGTGTCGGGAGCCCTCACCCGCAAACTCGGTCACGACCCCGAAGTCGTTGAGCACCAACCACTCGCCAACATCGTCGCTGAAGTCGACCGTCCCGCGCTGCGCGCGGCCCTCGAATCGGCGATTCGGGTGTCGAGTGCCACACAACCCGTCATTCACGGCGTGCGCCTCCTTCGCCGAGGATCCCAGGAGATGGCGTCGTACGAACTGGCGATTGTCAGTTTGATGGATGACCCCACGGTGGGCGCGCTCGTCGTCACGGCCCACGACGTCTCCGAGCGGGTCTTCGCGGAGAGGGAACTGGAGAACACGCTGCGTGATTTGCGCGAGACGTTCTCACTCTTGAACGCCACGCTTGAATCAACGGCCGACGGCCTGCTCGTCGTGGGCAGCGACCGCACGATCACGAGTTTCAATGAACAGTTCGCGGAGATGTGGCGCGTGCCCGCCAATATGGTCGCGAAACGCGACGACGTGAGTCTCATCGACTTTGTCACCGATCAGCTCGTCGATCCCGATCACTTTCGAACGCGGGTCGATGAGTTGTACGCCACGCCCGAGGCCGAGAGCAACGAGGTGTTGGCCTTCAAGGATGGCCGGTACTTCCGCCGGCTCTCGAAACCCCAGTACGTGTCGGGCCAGGTCGTTGGTCGGGTGTGGAGTTTTAGCGACATCACCGAAGAGAAGAAACTTGAAGGCGAACTAGCCCACTTGGCGTTTCACGACGCCCTGACCGGTCTCGCCAACCGCGCACTGTTCCAAGACCGAGTGACCCAGGCCGTGGCCCGAAGCGAACGAAGCGGCAAGTACGTTGCAGTGTTATTCCTCGACCTCGACAATTTTAAGAACGTCAACGACAGTCTCGGCCACTCGACCGGTGATGAACTACTGAAGGCGGTCGGCGCCGCCCTGGCGGGAAGTCTCCGCAAATCCGATACCGCCGCGCGGCTCGGGGGCGACGAGTTCGCGGTCCTCGTCGAGGATGTCGACAGTCGAGCCGAAGTGATGGGCATGGCGCAGCGAACGATTCGACTTCTTCGTCAACCAATGAACATTGGTGACCAGGAGCTCTCGACGACCGTGAGCATGGGCGTTACCTTCGGCTACAAGGGTCACACGAGCGAACAGTTACTCCGAAACGCCGATCTCGCGATGTACCTCGCCAAGTCGAACGGTAAGGACCGAATTGAGGAGTTCCAAGACGAAATGCACGTCGCGGTCGTCGAACGACTCGAACTCGAGGCCGATCTACGCCGGGCGGTACTGGCCGAAGAGCTTCGCGTCCACTATCAGCCAATATTCAATCTCGAGAGCGGCGGCGTGATCGGGTTCGAGGCACTGGTTCGTTGGCAACACCCCACCCAAGGGCTCCTGCAGCCGATCTCCTTCATCCCCTTCGCCGAAGAGATTGGACTCATCCATCTCATCGACCGTTTCGTTCTCGGCGAAGCGTGCTCCCAAGTCCGCCATTGGCGAAGCCACGGACTCGTCGGATCTGATTTGGTTATGAGCGTCAACCTGTCGGCGCGCGAATTGGCCGATAACTCAATTCGCGAAAGCGTCAGTCTGTCGCTCTTGGAGACGGGATTCGAACCGGCCAACCTCATCCTCGAGATTACCGAGAGTGCCATCATGAAGGACTTGACGTCGACGATTCGAAATCTGGAATCACTGAAGTCCCTCGGATTGCGCATCGCCGTCGATGACTTCGGCACCGGTTTCTCGTCTTTTTCTCATTTGGAGCAACTGCCAATTGACATTTTGAAGGTCGATCGTTCCTTCGTGGCGACCATCGACAGTGGTGACCGTCGGGCGCAGCTGACGCCAGCCATTGTCCAATTGGCCCACACGCTTGGGCTCATCGCAATCGCGGAAGGTGTCGAAGAGTCCGATCAAGTTCCCCAACTGCGTGATTTGGGCTGCACGCTCGCGCAGGGCTATTTCTTGGGTGTGCCACTTAACGCCGACGACACCGAGTCGCTCCTCCGCTCACTTGCCTCCTAGGATGCGGAGTGGCGAGACCGCCGCGACAGAGTGTTAATTAGTGATGAACGAGCGAGGGAGCAATAGTGAGCGATGTGAATGATTGGAACAAGAATGTCATTGCCGAATTCCGTGAGAATGAGGGAAAAGTTGGCGGGCAGTTCGAAGGTGCACCCGTACTACTGCTGCACACCACCGGGGCCAAGTCCGGAATTGAGCGCGTCAATCCCATGATGTATTTGGTCGAGGACGACAAGATCTACGTCTTCGCGTCCTACGCCGGTGCCGACAACCACCCCGACTGGTTCCACAACTTGAAGGCCAACGACACGGTCACCATTGAACAGGGCACAGAAGAGTACGAGGCGACTGCCGTCGAGGTCAGCCGCAGCGAGCGCGACCGCGTGTACGCCATCCAGGCCGAGCGATTCCCCGGATTCGCCGAGTACGAAAAGAAGACGACGCGCGTCATTCCGGTCGTGGAACTCGTTCGCAAGAAGTAAGTCGACTCCGGTCCTCCAGAGCGTCGTTACGGCGTTGGGCCCCGTCCCGCATGGTCTACGGGGTGGTACTGCGACGCCAATGAGGGATTGCGATTCTTCACGCGGCGCTTGGCCGACCGTCGTGTGGCCAGGAGGCCGAAGATCACGACCAACAGACCGAGCGCCAGCAGCAAGAATCCTCCGAAATAGATCCAGACCACTCGCTGGCACGACGCACTCACGCCAATTCCACGGAAGTGTCCGGCCAAGTTGTTGCACGCCTGATTCTGTTTTTGCTCGGTTGTCACGAAGTAGACGCCGAAACCCATGGTGACCAAACCGAGAAGTTCGAAGAATCGCTTCAACATGTGCACAACATATCGCGAGACCTCCTTCCGCTCCGGCCGATCGCGGTCCGCGTACGTGCCGTCATTGGTTTCGACACCTTTACCGCACCGTGTTGCGGCTCGTCGTTGAAACGCCCGTCGGCTACCGTGGTTTCATTGTCTCTGCGCCCCTCTCGAACTATTACTCGGCCTCTTCGATGACGGTCCCTTCGTCGCTGACGCGTGATGCGGGCCGGTTCGGGGGCCGCCTAGCCGGTGAACTGTCGTGACCACGACGAACGACCACGTGGTCAGCCGGGAGCAAATCGTTCTCGCCTCTCTCACCAAGACCTACGGCCCCGTTCGAGCCGTTCGGGGAATTGACCTCACGCTCGAACGGGGCTCTACCGTGGCGCTCCTCGGTCCCAACGGAGCTGGCAAGACGACGACGATCGACATGGTGATCGGGCTCACCAGACCCGATGCCGGGACGGTGTCACTGTTCGGTCGTTCGCCGTCGGAGGCGGTCAGTCTCGGTCTCATTAGTGCCATGACGCAGACGGGATCACTGATTGACTATCTCAGCGTGCGCGAACTCGTCACCATGATGGCCGGCCTCTTCCCCAACCCGCTGGCCGTCGATGAGGCACTTTCGATTACCGGTGCCGATGCGTTCGCCGATCGTCAGACTCGCAAACTCTCCGGCGGAGAGACCCAACGCGTCCGGTTTGCGATTGCGCTGGTCGCGAATTCCGATCTTCTGGTGCTCGATGAGCCAACGGTTGCCCTCGACGTAGAAGGTCGCCGTGATTTCTGGACGGCGATGCGGGCGGTGGCGGCACGAGGTAAGACCGTCGTGTTCGCCACGCACTACCTGGAAGAGGCCGACGCGTACGCCGATCGTATTGTCTTGATGTCGAGGGGACGGATCGTCGCGGACGGTGCGCCGACAGAAATCAAGGCCACGGTGGGCGGAAGGGTCATTCGCGCAACGCTGGAAGACGTTGACGTGGCCCTACTCACCACGATTCCCGGCGTGACCAGCGCGGAGCGTCACGGCGACGCTGTGACACTCAACTGCGCGGACTCTGACGGCGTACTCCGTCATCTCGTGAGTCGCTTTGCGGCACTTCGCGACATTGAGGTTCGCGGTGCCGGACTGGAAGAGGCGTTCCTTGAACTGACCGACGAGGAAGACGACGACATCACCTCAGAGGGCGAACCGTGAGCAACACGCACTACCTGCGTTACGAGGTCTTACGCACCTATCGCAATCGACGGTTTCTGATCTTCAGTCTTATCTTTCCGCTCATCCTGTTTCTCGTGGTTGCCGGTCCCAATCGCCACGCCAGGTTGATTGGGGTGTCCTTCCCTCTGTACTACATGTCGGGCATGGTCGCGTGGGGCTGCATGGTCGCGGTCATTTCCAGCGGTGGGCGAATTGCGGTCGAACGGACGGTCGGATGGACGCGGCAGCTGCGCATTACGCCACTTCGCACGTCGGCGTACTTCACGGCGAAGATCCTCTGCGGCTACCTCATGGCGATTCTAAGCATGGTCGTCCTGTACGCGGCCGGTACGTCGGTCGGCGTGCGGCTTTCGGCGAAGGAGTGGCTCGTGATGTCGGGCCTCGTACTCGTGGGCCTCATCCCCTTCGCCGTCCTCGGCGTGGCGATGGGCCACCTCCTGACACCCGACTCATTGGGGCCGGCCCTCGGCGGCGCGACGTCGCTGCTCGCGTTGCTCGGTGGCGCCTACAGCCCGCTCGTCACGAGCGGTGTCCTCTTCACGCTCATCAAGCTGCTGCCGTCGTACTGGCTGGTGCAAGCCGGTCGCACCGCCGTGGGCGGAGGAGGTTGGCCCCTGGAGGGCTGGTTGGTGGTCCTCGGTTGGTCCGTCGTTTTGTCAGTCGCCGCCGTACGGATCTACCGCCGCGACACCCGTCGGATC
>DATCFS010000330.1:0-32138 GCA_036509375.1 Acidimicrobiales bacterium | reverse complement strand
TGATGGAACTGCGTGACATTGGTGTCAATCAGTTCGCGCTCTACCTGCAGCACGACGCAAAATCGTCGACGCTGGAGGCCTACGGCGAGACCGTTATTCCTGCGCTCCGCAGTTCGACTGCGAGCACGGCGTAAGGGAAGCGGGGAAGTGACGGTGGCACGCTCGAGGGAAGGAACGCGGTGACTGCGGGTCGGATGGAGGCGTTCAGCGACGGGGTGATCGCAATTCTGATCACGATCATGGTGCTCGAACTGCGCCAGCCCCACGGCGCAGAGTTCAGCGATCTACGCAGCGTCTATCCGTCGCTGCTCGCGTACGTACTCAGCTTCGTCAATCTCGGGATCTATTGGAACAATCACCATCATCTTTTGAAGACGGTGCACCGCGTCTCGGCGGCCATGTTGTGGGCGAATTTGGGGCTGCTGTTTTCGCTCTCGCTCTTCCCGTTCGCCACCTCGTGGATGTCGAAGAACGGGTTCGGCAAGGACACCGTCCTCTCGTACGGCGTCGTCATGTTGATGGCGGCCATCTCGTTCACCATTCTGCAATCGGTGATTGTTGCGTCCCAAGCGCCCGACGACGGTCTCAGGCGCGCACTCGGCCGCGACCTCAAGGGGAAGCTGTCGGCCGCAACCTACGTGGTGTCGATTCCACTGGCCTTGGTGTGGCGATGGGGTTCAATTGGTCTCTTCGTGGCGGTCGCACTGGTGTGGTTTATCCCCGATCGCCGCGTGCAGAGTTATGTTGAATCCTCACTGAATTCCGACGGCCAACAGGTCTAACCAGTCCTTTCGCGGTGTGACCTTCGTCCGTGGTAGCCACCGGGGTCCCAAAGGAGGCGCTGGTAAGGTTCTTAGGTCGCGAATCCCGTACCAAGGGGTGGCCGCAACGCGCGCACAGCCAATGACTTGGCTTCGAACGAGGAGATTGAATGAAGGTATTGGTACTCGGTGGTGACGGATTCTGTGGTTGGCCCACGGTGCTGCACCTTTCGGATCAGGGATACGACGTCACCGTCGTTGACAACCTCAGCCGTCGCGAAATTGACCTCGAAATCGAGTGTGAGTCGCTCACGCCAATCCGTCCAATGGGGGAGCGAATCCGCGTCTGGAAGGAATTGACCGGCAAGGACATTGGCTTCGTCCTCCTCGACCTCGCCGAAGAGTACGAGCGCTTTCTTGAACTCTTGCGTGAGGAGCGTCCCGACGCAATTGTTCACTTCGGTGAGCAGCGCGCCGCGCCGTACTCAATGCGCAACGCCGCGGCGAAGCGCTACACGGTTGACAACAACGTGCGCGGCACGCACAACGTGCTCGTGGCCATCGTGGAGAGCGGTCTCGACATCGCGCTCGTACACCTCGGCACCATGGGCGTCTACGGCTACGGCTGGTCCGGTTCGGCGCCAATTCCCGAGGGCTACCTCACCGTGAAGGTACCGACGCCCGATGGCGAAATCGAACGTGAAATTTTGCACCCCGCCAATCCCGGCTCGGTGTACCACATGACCAAAACACTGGACCAGTTGCTCTTCGCCTTCTACGCGAAGAACGACCAACTCCGCATTACCGATTTGCACCAGGGCATCGTGTGGGGAACCCAAACGCCCCAGACGGCCCTCGACGAGCGACTGATCAACCGCTTCGACTACGACGGCGACTACGGCACCGTGCTCAACCGATTCCTCATGCAGGCGGCCATCGGTCACCCGTTGACCGTGCACGGCACTGGCGGCCAGACGCGCGCGTTCATTCATATCCGTGACACGGTGCGCTGCATCCAGATTGCCCTGGAGAATCCGCCGAAGCGCGGTGACGCGGTGAGCGTCTTCAATCAGGTGACCGAGACCTACCGGGTGGGCGACCTCGCCCAACTGATCTCCAAGGAGACGGGCGTTCCCATTGCGAACCTACCGAACCCCCGCAAGGAAGCAGTGGAGAACGAACTCAACGTCAGCCGCGAACGGTTCCTCGCGCTCGGACTCGATCCGACAACGCTGACCGAAGGGTTACTCGATGAGATTCGCGACGTCGCGAATAAGTACAGCTACCGCGCCGACACGACGAAGATCATCGCGCGCTCCGTGTGGCGCCTCGGTATGGAGACCTCGCCCGACCTCGTGAGCTGAGCCAGCGTCACGAGGCGTTATTGCGAAAGAGACGAAGTCCGATGACGACCATCTTTGAAGAGGAGATCCGAAGTCAGGGTGACGTGCTTCGTCGCCGAACGGCCCGAGGCGAGCAGCAGGCTGCGGATGCTGCGGCGTCCTGGCGCGACGTTTCCTACGCCCTGGTCGCTGCGCGAGGTTCATCGGACAACGCGGCGGCGTTCTTCCAGTACCTCGCGGGTCGAGAACTCGAATTGGTGGTCGCCCTCGCTACACCGTCGCTCTTTCAAGACGAGGGCGCGATGCGACTGAACGACGCAGGGGTCCTCGCCATCTCGCAGTCCGGTCGCTCGCCGGGCATGCTTGACGTCGTGCGTTTAGCGAAGCGCCAGAGTCGCCCGAACGCGGTCATTACCAACGACGTCGGATCGCCGCTCGCCGAAGAGGCTGACGCGGTCATTGAACTGTTCGCCGGTGCGGAACGCGCGATCGCCTCAACAAAAACGTTCACGACGAGTTGTCACGCCCTCGCTCAGTTCGTGTCGGCGATGGCGGGCCGGGCGTTGCCCGGCCTCGACGACCTCCCCGACGTGCTTGATCGAACCTCGTCGTGGGCGCTCGATGCCTCGATGCCGGTGTCCATCCTGAACGCCGAGCACGGCCTCACGGTCGTCGGTCGTGGTGTTGGCTACGCGACGGCCTCGGAGATCTCGCTCAAGATTAGAGAAGTAACCGGCCTTCGATCGGAGGCCTATTCCGCTCCCGACTTTCTTCACGGTCCCATTGGCGCCGACGGGGATGGGGCGACGCTGCTGCTCTGCGTGACGAACGAGATCAACGACGACGTCGCCGCCAGTCTCCTTCACCAGTGCGCGCAGCGAGGTATGCGCACCGTGGTGTTGCGTTCATCCGAACGTGTCGCACAGTCCAGCGACGCCGAGATTGTTCTTCCCGAATCGATGGAACATTGGACGCTCGGACTTGCGCACGTCGTCGTGGGTCAGGTCTTGGCGTTGCGTCTTGGCGAACTCCGCGGCCGTCCAATTGATACGTCGCCGGGACTCAACAAGGTCACCCTCACCGCCTAAAAATCGACGGATGTTGCAATGTTCGCTTGTACTAGGTTGCTGGCAGGTGCATTCTGGGAGGAGCCACCAACGCTAAATCGTGACGTCAGAGTCGAGCGAAAATTGTGTTCGACGACGTCCGCGATGTTGGTGGGCGAGTTATCACCCGAGTGAATCGGCAAGGATTCATCGTTCAACGATGAATGAGCGAACCCTCGGGTTCTTAACTGAAGGAGTTGCATTATGAGAGGAAAGACCAGAGCAGGTCTCCTTGCTTCGTCACTCGTACTGATAGCGAGTACCTGTTTTGTTGCGGCACCCGAAATCGCGGGAGCCTCCGGCCAGGCGCCGCTCAACCTGGACAATGAGCAAGGTGAACTCTGGCCCTGCGCCTTTACACCCTTCAACTCATTCGACGCGATGTTCTCGGTGGGCACCATCTACGAGACTCTCGACTTCGTCAACGCGTTGCAGAACGAAAAGGTCACGCCGTGGCTCGCCACGGCGTATGCGTGGAGCAATGGCAACAAGACGTTGACATTCACCATTCGCTCCGGCGTCAAGTGGAGCGACGGAACGCCCATGACGGCCGCCGACGTCGCCTACACGTTCAACCTTTTGAAGAAGAATCCCGCACTCGACCTCAACGCAGTCTGGTCCGTGTTGTCGAGCGTGACGCAGAGCGGCACGAACAAGGTCATCTTCAACTTCTCGAAGTCTGCGGTGCCGTACTTCTTCTACGTGGCCGACCAAGTGCCGATCGTGCCGGAGCACATCTGGAGCAAGATTAAGAATCCCGTCACCGACCCGATTGCGAAGCCCGTCGGCACCGGCGGCTACGAACTCGCTTCGTGCACACCCCAAAACATCAAGTGGACGGCCAACCCTCACTACTGGCAGCCAGGTCTGCCCACGGTGAAGACGCTCAACATGCCCGCGTTCTTGTCGAATAACACGGCGAACGAGTACCTCGCTCAGGGTCAGTCGGCCTACGGCGCGCAGTTCATCCCGAACATCAAGAGTTACTTCGTGGCGAAGAAGGCTGGTAACGGTTACTGGTTCCCACCGGTCGCCAACGTGTCGCTCTTCCCGAACTTGAAGAGTGGTCCGACGGCCGACGTGGCCGTGCGCGAAGCGATCAGCTACGGCATTGACCGCGCATCGATCTCCAAGATCGGTGAGTACGGTTACGAACCGCCCGCGAGCCAGACCGGTGTTGTGGCGCCGACCTTCAAGTCGTGGTCGAGTTCAGCGGCCGCGGCGAGCGCCGGAACCAGTTACGACCCGGCCAAGGCCAAGGCCGTCCTGAAGGCCGACGGCTACAAGTTGGGGAGCAATGGCTTCTTCTCGAAGAACGGGAAGGAACTGAGCCTGACGGTGGTTACCAACGGTGGCTACTCCGACTGGGTCGCGAGCATGCAGGTGTTGAGTCAGGAGCTCGCCAAGGTCGGCATCAAGGTCACGGTGAACGGTGCCGCGGCATCGAACTTCACGACCGACGTGTTGACGGGCAAGTTCCAGTTGGCCTACGACGTCGAGACCGGTGGTCCCTCACCGTTCTACGAGATGCGCCAGTGGCTGTATTCGAAGAACTCGGCCGCCATTGGTAAGCCCGCAGCGTCCAACTGGGAGCGTTTCTCGAGCCCGGCCGTAGACGCGTTGTTGAATCAGTACGGTTCGACGACGAGCTCGGCGACGCAGCACTCCATCATTGACCAACTCCAAACCATCATGGTGAAGCAGTTGCCGGTCATCCCGGTGTTGGAAGAGGTCGACTGGTTCCAGTACAACTCCAAGGAGTACTCGGGCTTCCCGTCCGCCTCCAACCCCTACGCACAGCCCGGCCTCTACAACGTGCCGGACTGGGGCGTTGTCGTATTGCACTTGAAGCCAACTAAGTAACGAATTGACGGTCTGAGTCGGGGAGATGAGGTTCCTAGCTCGCCGTATCGGTTTTCTGCTCATTGCGTTATGGGCGGCCGCTACGGTGAACTTCCTCATCCCTCGACTCATGCCGGGTAACCCCGCCGAGGCCATGATGGGCCGACTACGCGGTCATATCAACCCGGCGTCGCTGCACGCCTTGGAAGTTGCCTTTGGGATCAATACCCACCAGAGCCTGATCTCGTCGTACTTCTCGTACCTCAATAACTGCGTACATCTCAACTTCGGTATCTCGCTGCTGGACTTCCCAGAACCGGTGAGTTCCGTCATTGCCAAAGCGCTCCCGTGGACAGTCGGACTGGTCGGCGTGAGCACCATCCTCGGCTTCTTCATCGGCACGGCGCTGGGGGCCATTTCCGCGTGGCGACGAGGTGGCAAGCTCGACAGCGTGATGCCGCCAGTCTTCATTGTCGTCTCGGCGTTTCCTTACTTCTGGATCGGCCTGATGTGCATTTGGCTTTTTGGCCTGACCCTGAACTGGCTGCCGTACCTTGGCGGCTATACCGAAACCATTACCCCGACGCTTTCGTGGTCCTTCGTGGTGAATATCCTTGAACACTCGGTGTTGCCGGCCTTTACGATCACGATCACGGCGATCGGTGGTTGGATCCTTACGATGCGCAACAACATGATCACGGTCGTCGCCGAGGACTACGTGAAGATGGGTCGCGCGAAAGGTTTGAAGCCGCGCCGCATTCTTTGGCAGTACGCCGCACGGAACGCAATGTTGCCGAACCTCACCGGCTTCGCCATGTCGCTCGGGTTCGTGATCTCGGGCGCCATCTTGGTGGAGTACGTCTTCAACTATCCCGGCGTGGGATTTCTTCTCTTGCAGGCCGTGGAGAACGAGGACTATCCGTTGATGCAGGCGCTCTTCTTGTTGCTTACCGTCGCCGTGCTCTTCGCCATCTTCGTTGCGGATATCGCGACCTCACTGCTTGATCCACGCACGAGGAACAACTCGTGAGATTCCTGCGAATCCTCGGGAGCGTCGTTGGACGGGGATTTCGATTTCTGCGGCGCGACAAGAAAGCGGCCGCCGGATCAATCATTCTGTTCGTTCTCTTGGTGATCACTGCCTTTCCGTCGTGGTTCACGCCACACGATCCAGCCGCCGACGCCTACACGCCGGGGATCGGCCTGTCATGGACGCATCTTTTGGGTACGACAGCGCAAGGCCAGGACGTCTTCTCGCAGGTGATGGCCGGCACACGTCAGTCGGTGTTGATTGCGTTGATCGTTGGCTTCTTCTGCACCGTAATTTCCGTCATCATCGGGATAACGGCGGCGTACATGGGCGGCCTCGTCGACGACGGTCTGTCATTGTTAATCGACGTCATCCTCGTGATTCCGACGTTCCCCCTCATCATCGTCATCGTCGGTTATCTGAGAAACACGGGCTTTTGGTTGATGATCTTCGTACTGACCTTTACGGGCTGGTCGTACGGTGCGCGGCAACTACGCGTCCAAGCACTGTCACTACGAAATCGTGACTATCTGCTCGCCGCCCGAGCGCGTGGCGAGAAGAGTCGGTACGTCATCGTCGTCGAACTGATTCCGCCAATGACCTCACTCATCGTCGCTAATTTCCTTGGTACGGCGCTCTACGCACTCTTGGCATCGGCCGGTCTCCAGTTCATCGGACTCGGCGATATCAGCACGCAGTCGTGGGGGACCATGTTGTATTGGGCGCAAAACGATGAGGCGCTCGCGACCGGACTTCCGCTCATGGTGCTCGCCCCGGGAATCGCTATTGCGCTCCTCGGAACCTCGCTCGCGTTGCTCAATTACGCCTTCGACGAAGTTGCCAACCCCGCGCTTCGACCGGTGAAGATCGCTCGCGCGAGGAAGGTTGCCGCGTGAACGAGACCCTTCTCCAAGTTCGAGACCTGGAGGTCGAGTACGCAACACCGAAGGGACCGGCCCACGCGGTGGGGGGCGTCTCGTTCGACCTCGCGAAAGGGGAGTTCCTCGCCATTGTCGGTGAGTCGGGCTGCGGGAAGTCGACCCTGCTCTTCGCGATCGCGCAGCTGCTCACGTATCCCGGGAGCATTTCCGGTGGATCGGTGCTCTTCGACGGTGCGGACTTTACGTCACTTTCGCCCGAGGCGCTCCGACTGCGTCGCTGGCGCGATATTTCGGTCGTGATGCAGAGCGCCATGAACGCGCTCAATCCCGTACTCACGATCGGCGCACAACTGGCCGACGCGTGCAAGGCGCACACCGACTGGAACGACGAACGCATCGCGCAACGGTCCGCCGAGGTGCTCGCGATGGTGGCGATTGACGCGGCCCACCTGAAGAGTTTCCCGTTTCAACTGTCGGGGGGAATGCGCCAGCGTGCGATGATCGCCATGGCGTTGTTGCTCGAACCGCAGCTCATCATCATGGACGAGCCGACGTCGGCCCTCGACGTCGTGGCGCAGCGCTCCTTGATGCGCCAGGTAGCGACGCTTCGTCACGGGTTGGGTTTTGCGGTGATCTTCGTGACTCACGACATGAGCGTCGTGTCGCACTACTCGGATCGACTCGCCGTCATGTACGCCGGCGAAATTGTGGAACTCGGACCGACGCGCGAGGTGTTCGATCACCCCGAGCACCCGTACTCTCAAGGCCTCATGGAGGCGTTCCCGTCCCTCTACGGCGAGCCGCGAGAGCTCACCGGCATTGCGGGCAATCCGCCGTCGCTCGTCGAACCGCCCGTTGGCTGTCTCTTCGCGCCGCGCTGCGCCCACGCGAACGACGAATGCCGCAGCGTGCGACCGGAGCTCATTGCCTACGGCGATCACCAGGTTCGTTGCCACTGGGTGGCGAGGAACAAGGCGTCATGACCGGTCCCATCCTCCAGGTCCAGGACCTTTCGCGACTTTTCCGAGTAGGTGGTTTTCGCTCGCGCGGTCAACTCCACGCCATTGACAATGTCACGTTCGACGTAGCGCCCGGAGAGATCGTTGCGCTGGTCGGCGAATCGGGGTCGGGCAAGTCGACGATTGCGCGCTTGTTGGCGGGACTTTATCCAGCGACCTCGGGCGCATTCACCTTCGAGGGAAAGAAGGTAGGTCGGCGTGAGGCGCGATCGATCCGCGGTGACATGCCGATGGTCTTCCAGGACCCCTTCGGTTCTATCAATCCCGTGCTTCGTGCGGGACACGGACTCCTTCGAACGTTGAAACTGCACCGACCCGACATCGCTCGAGTCAATCGATTCGCGGAGGCCGTCGCACTCGTGGAGAAGGTCGGACTCACGCCCGGCGACGAAGTGATGCGCCGATACCCGCACGAACTTTCAGGTGGGCAGCGTCAGCGACTCGGTTTCGCCCAGGCGCTGGCGTCACGTCCATCGCTGATCCTCGCGGACGAACCGGTCTCGATGCTCGACGTTTCAATCCGCATCGGACTCCTCAACGTCATGAGGGAGCTACGCGACACCGAGGGCGTCTCCATTCTCTACATCACCCACGACCTCGCGAGCGCACGCTACGTCGCCGACCGGATGATCGTTCTCTACGCCGGACGCATCGCGGAGGAAGGGAGGACCGACGAAGTCATCGGCTCGCCTCAACACCCCTACACCCGCTTGTTGATGTCGGCGGCCCCGGACCCGCACCTCACGCCTTCGAACGACGAGAACGACGACCTCGGCGAGCCACCGAAGGTAATCAATCCCGGACCGGGCTGTCGATTCGCGCCACGTTGCCCGCTGGCGATGGACATCTGTCTCCTGGACACGCCACCGTTTGTGCGGCTTTCCCCCACGCACCACGCCGCCTGTTACGCCGTGCAGCAGTAGTGGACGTCTACCTCGTCCCTCAGCCTCGTCATCTAGATGTTCGAGCCGCGACGGTGACGTGGCAGTCGCCGCTGCGGGTCGCGGTTGACGACGAGTGGCGTGCGGTTGTTGAGATCTTCGCCGACGATCTCTCGCACGCCATTGGCTGGGACGTTGCGTTCGTCCAATTTGGCGCGACGGCGGACCTCTCCATTCGTCACGTGAGGGACTGCGACGTCGAAGCGTATCGCCTCACCATTGACGAGATCGCAACGATTGACGCGAGTACGTCGGCCGGACTCTCCTACGCACTCTCGGTCCTGCGTCAACTTGGTCCCACGTCGCTCTTTAGCAGCGCTTCGACAGCCGTTGACAAAATTGAACTGCCCCGAGTGTTCATCGAGGACGGGCCGCTCTACGCGTGGCGCGGCGTCCACCTCGATGTCGCGCGCCACTTCTTCGACGTCGCGACGGTCTGTCGACTCATTGATCAGATGGCCGTGCACCGCCTCAACCACCTGCACCTTCACCTCAACGACGATCAGGGATGGCGAATTGAGATTCCCTCGTGGCCGTTGCTCACCGAGGTGGGCGCACGCCGTCGTTCGTCGCCGATTGGTCACGAGGACGATCTCCTCGATGACAACATCGCCCACGGCGGTTTCTACCGCGCCCAGGACATCGCCGAGATTCGCGAGCACGCCCGTCGCCGCTTCGTCCGCGTCGTTCCCGAGATCGACCTACCCGGTCACGCGCAGGCGGCGATTGCGGCCTACCCGTCGTTGGGAAATACGGACGAGCCGCTCGAGGTGTGGACGAGATGGGGGATATCGGAACACGTCTTGAACGTGAGCGAGGTGGCGCTTCGATTCGCCGACGACGTCGTACGTTACGTCGCGAGTCTCTTCCCGGACAGTCCGGTGCACATTGGTGGTGACGAATGCCCCACGGCGGAGTGGTCCGAAAGTGGGGCGGCCGCCGCGGTCATGGCGCAGCACGGTTTTGACGATGTGGCCCAACTCCAAGGGCTCTACACCACGCGACTGACGGAGTTGCTGCTCGCCGACGGCCACGAGGTGATTGCGTGGGACGAGGTGATGGACGCCGGCGTCGCCGAGGGTGTCGTCATCGCCGCGTGGCGCAGTTCGAGCAAGGCCGTGCAGGCGGCGCGGGCCGGTCTCGACGTGATCATGGCGCCAATGCAGTTCCTCTATTTCGATTGGCTCAACAGTGACGTGGCCAATGAGCCCGCCGCGTTGGCCCCGTTGCCGTACTTCACGCCGTGGGAGAAGGTCTACCGCTTCTCCGTCATTCCGCCAGGTCTCGAGGCGTCGTTGCACCACCACGTCCGCGGCGCGCAAGCACAGTTGTGGACCGAGTACATCGCGACGCGTGACCACTTGGACTACATGGCCTTCCCCCGCCTGGCGGCATTCAGTGAGGTCGTCTGGGGGACGCAGACGACCGAGGAGGAGTTTCGGTCGCGATTGACGGCGCACCTCCACCGACTGGAGGTCATGGGCGTACGCTACCGGCCACTCGACGGACCGTTGTGAACGACGTCGCGGCAACGATCGCGTCAATGCGCTCCTTTCTTCCTTCGCCCCGCGCGAACGTCGTCGAGCGATTAGCGCGGGTCACGAAGGACGAACTCCGTGACTCGTTGCGTGAACTGAAGGTCCCCCTGGACGCCGTCGACGAAATCATCGCGCACTGGTCCGAGTTCCGTGTTGACGATCATTGGATGACGCTGCTGGCGGCCCTCGTCACGCTGGTCGAAGAACAGATGGGGGACCACGACGCCCCCCTGCGGGTCTGGGACGATCTCGACGACGCGGGAGCGAGCGGTCGTCTTCTCTACTTCTACCTGTTCGCCGTCACGTGGCGTGGAACCGAGCGCTTCCTTCGAGAAGGCCGATGCCCGCAGTCGGTCATCGATCGCACGATGTCGTCGCTCTCGCGCCACGCCGGTATTCATTTTCGCAAGTGGGACACCGTTGGGATCGACGCCGGTTGGTGGATGCTGCCGGCGCTTCGTGGCGAGTTGCTGCACATTGGGAGTCTTCAGTTTCACTGCGTGACCTTGGGCGTGGGCAGTCTCGCGCCGCGCCCCTGGTACAGCGATGATGACGCCACGACGTTGGGCCCGGGGTTTCGCCACGGTGATCCGTCGGTCGGCATTCACATTCCCGACAACACCGACCTCTCGGCGAGCGCTCTTGACGCGACGTTCCGAGAAGCCCGCGACGTGGTCGGCGCGACGTGGCCCGTTCGCCAACGAAGAGTTGCCACGTGTCAGAGCTGGATGCTCGACCCGCAGTTGGGAGAGTTCCTTGCGCCCTCGAGCAACATCCTCGGATTCCAGCGTCGCTTCACCCCGCTACCGGAGTGGATCGTCGACGACCGCGACATCGTGGAGTTCGTATTTCGCCGGCCCGGCGTGGCGCTGGAGGATCGACCGCAAACAACCACACTGGAACGTGCCGTGGTTGCGTTGATTGAAAGCGGGCGCCACTGGCGCGTCCCTCCGTGCTGGATGGACTTCGACGGGAAGTGATTGGTGCGGTCGGTAATTGACCTCGCTGAAGCCGGTTGGGCCGTGGACGTGTGAGAATTCGACCATGTCGAAAATCTACGAATACGTACGTCCCGCCCTGGTAGAGGAAAGGAAGCTCGTCGGACCCATCAAGACCCGCGACCTTCGCCGACTGAACCATCCGAATCCCTTCGTTCGCTTCAACGCGAGGTTCGGGTTGCGGATCACCCTCGTCGTCGGCACGATGTGGATGGCCTACATCTTCACCGTCATCGCGCTGTTCGCACTGCCCGACGCGATCAAGCAGGGCACGTATTACATCATCGTGTGGCTGTCGAGTTCCTTCCTGCAACTCGTGCTGCTGCCCATCATTATCGTCGGACAGAACATCCAGGCGCGGGCGGCCGACAAGCGATCGGAGGCCACGTACCGCGACGCCGAGGCGGTGTTGAAGGAGTCCGAGGAGATCCAGAAGCATCTCCTCGCCCAGGACGAAGCAATCTCCAAGATCATTGATCGCCTCGAGGCCCTGGCGGCGAGTCAGGAGAAGGGTCAGTGAGTGATCTCGCCGCCTTCACGACCACGACCGTCTCCAATGTTCACCATGGTTCGATTCTTCCGGCGGCCCGCGTCATCGTGCTGGGCGTTCCCACGACGTTCGCCTTTCTCTACTGGCTCCTCATCGTCCGACGCCGTCCCCGATCAAAATGACGAGTCGTTCCTTCCCGTATATCCCGCTCGAACCGAAGGGCTGGCGGATGGCGATGGGACTTCGACCGTTGGACCCGGCGACGTGGCTCGAAGTTGACGCCTCGCGCGATGAGGAACTCGAACTAAAACGTGAACTGCTCGCATCGCGCTACGACGTCGTCGTCGCCACGAATCCCGAGGGTGACGAAGCCAGCCGCGAGGTGCTCACCGAAGTAATGGCGTTTCTCGCGGAGCGGCATCCGGAGTTGTCCACTGGCGCGGTCGTCCCCGGCCATCCGATTGTGGCCGCTGCGCGTCTTATCCAAGAGGACCTCTGTGTGCTCGTGCGCAGTGACGCCTGGCGTTTGCAGGCGGCGTGCGTCTGTTTCCCGTCGCGCTGGAGTCTGGCGACCAAGATCGGTACGACGCTCGACGACATACATGGACCGGTCCCGGTCTACGACGAACAGTTGAGCCGCCCGACGAATGCCTTCTTCGACCGACTGAAGCCCGACCATTCGTTCTGGCGCCTCAATTGGACACTGATCGATAATCCCGCTCTGCATCAGCCCGCCGGAGCGCGGCAAAGTCCGAACGGTGACCTCGCGCACTGGTTCTTTCGTGTGGAACGTCAGACCCTTCGCCGACTTCCCTCGAGTGACGCCACTGTCTTCACCATTCGCAACTACGTTGCGTCGGCGAAGGAACTCATGGACGACCACGAAGAGTTCGGGCGGACGTTGCTACTCAATCTCGACACGGCACCCGAGCGCGTCCAGGCGTACAAGGGGTGGGTCGGCGTCGCCAATCGCCTACGGTCATCGCTCGAGGCAACGACCAACGGTTAGTCGCGGACCAGGTCCTTCGCAATAGCGACGATTTGCATCTCGTCGGTGCCCGCGTAGATGCGAAGCACCCGAGCGTCGCGACTGAGTTGCTCGACGCGATACTCGGCGATGTATCCGTTGCCACCAAAGATCTGTATCGCATCGTCGGCGACCTGACAAGCCGCCTGTGCAGCGTAGAGCTTCATCGCCGACGCCTCGGCCAACGTCGGAACGGCGCCAGCGGAGGAGCGCTCGATGTGGGCGAAGACCATGTTGCGCACGTTGATCCGTGCCACTTCCATGTTCGCGAGCTTCAGTTGGATGAGTTGAAAGTCGGCGATCGCCGTGCCCCAGAGTCGACGGTGTTTGGCGTAGTCAATGGAGAGCTTCACGCACTCCTCGATGATGCCGAGCGACATCGCCGCGACGCCAACGCGCTCGGCGACGAAGTTGTCCTTGGCACTTTGACGACCGCCGCCTTTGGGTTCTTCGGTTTCGCCGAGAAGTCGGTCCCGGCCCGCGCGCACGTCACTCAGGAACACTTCGCCCGTCGGTGAGCCGTGCTGGCCCATCTTTCGCATTGGCCGGGCCTGCTCGAGTCCGGGCATGCCCTTGTCGAGCACGAACATGAGCACCTTACGGGTACGCATCTCGTCACCGCTGCCGTCATCGAGTTTGGCGTAGAGGACGATGGTGTCGGCGTAGGGTCCGTTCGTGATCCAAGTTTTTTGGCCGTTCAGCACGTACTCGTCGCCGTCGCGCTTGGCGCTGGTTCGCATGCCCCCGAGTGCGTCCGATCCCGAATCCGGTTCGGTGATCGCCCACGCGCCGATCTTGTCGAGCGTCATGAGGTCGAGTGACCACCGTTCCATCTGAGCGGGCGTGCCCAGTTTGTTGATCGTGCCCGCGGCGAGACCCGTCGAGACCCCGAGTGAGGTCAGCAGTCCGGGGCTCACGCGACAGAGCTCGATCGTGGAGATAAGTTGTGCCGCGGGATCGGACGCTCGACTCTCGCGCGACGGCTCTTCGCCCGAAACCTTTCGTGCGAGTTGGCGCTGGAAGTTCTCCTGCGCCATCTCCTTTAATCCGAAGGTGGCGTACATCTTTCGAAGGATTTCGTAGGGCGGCACGCCGTTGTGTTCGAGGTCGTCCAAGTGGGGGCGAATCTCCTCGTCGACGAATCGTCGAACGACGGCAATGATCGCCTGTTGTTCTTCGGACCAATCGTACATACGGTTACACCGCCCGGCTAACGAGCTTTAACGTGTTGCGGTCGGTGTGCATGATGACCGACGGGTGCTTCTGGTGTTCGATCTCGGTCGTCTCGTCGTAGCTAAACGTGTCGTCGGTGTAGCTCACGGTCACGTCGAACCGCGTGGAGTGGGCGACTTCGTCAATGTGTTGGTTCGACAGAATGCCGTACGTGTTCGTGCCAATTCTCGCCTCGAGACGAAAGGACGTCGCGTCGGGCTCGACGGTCGCGCCCGCAATGAGCGCTTGGGCGCGGGGCATGACGAAGCAACGGGTTACCTGCTTGTTGTTGGCGTCCCACATCCAGTAGCCGACTTCCGTGTGAAAAGGGCTCTCTTCGCCCTCTCGCCACGCCGCGGTGCGGTAGTCCAGGCCGTACAGGCACTGCTCGCCATGTTCGACCGGACCGAAGGGCTTGAAGGTGGTCTGTTCGCGAAAGGGCGTCTCGTGGATCTTGCCCTTGTCGTTGTGGAACGCGACATCGAGGCCGTCCCAGCCCGATTCCCAGGTCCCGATCAGTCCGGCTAGCGGTCCCCACTCTTCATTTGCCATGGTGCAGTCTCCTCGTATCCGGGTGTACCCACCATCGTCAAAGACATACTAAAGCGCGGTGGACGAGCTTGGCGAAGACGAGTTCACGAGGTGATCAATGAGTGTCGTGATCCAACTGGTCTGTCCGACGGCGACGATCATTGGTGCGACGCAAAGCCACGGCTCCATGTGGAATTCGAGAATAAAGAGGACGATGAGGAGCACTTCCGCCCCCACGCGACGCAGCGGTTGACCGTTCAAACGCTTCGTGACCAGTGCATTGACCATGATCAGATTGACGCCGGGAATGAACGCCCACGGCTCCCAACGGCCCTCGAGTTCGCGCGCCGCGAAGGCGAAGCTCACGGAGCCAAGAGCTAAGAGCGCGACCGCAATATTGCACGCCGACACGGCGAACCATTCGGGCACCGGATGGGCGGTACCGGGCCAGTGCGCGAAGACGCTCACGAGGATTCCAATACCGGCGTACTCACCAACGATGCCGTAGCGAACCAGTCGGTGAAGGGCCTGGATCAGTGGGAGATCGGCGACGAGACTCCGGGCCAATTCACTTTCGCCGTAGGGGCGCGTTACCGAAGACCACTGTGAACCGTTCCACACGCGCCACTGCCGACTTCCGGCCGGGTCGGGGTACCAGCCGGGCGGAACGGCACTGGAGGAATGGAAACTCACACCACCAGCCTCGCATAGAAAGAAAGGGCGTAGCTAGCAACGTGACCAACACGCAGAGCCGCTTCTAACGTCGGGATTATCAGACCGCACTACGGCGAAGGAGGAGATGCGTGACCTCCATCGCGCCGTCGGCGAAGGTCTAGGGACGAAGCGCCATCACCGTCGTGTTGCCAATCGCCGCGCAGATCTTCTTTCCGCACGACACGCTGATGATTCCCGACGGTACGTAGGTGAGGCGGAGCGGCGTCACCGTTGACGAGTCGACGGTCGCGATCCACGGGGTATCGGACGTCTGATCATTCTGACCGGCGGCCACGCACGACTCAACCGACGCGCAGGCGAGATACGAGAGGCTCTTGACGACGCCGCCGCGCTTCCACGACTTCCCAAAGTTCTTCGTGCGAACGACGTGCCAGCCACTTTCGAGGTCGGCCAGCCCCACGCACGCCGCGTGCTGGCAGCTGAGTGACGTCAACTGCGACCACGTTGAGGTGTTGAGCGTCGTTCGAACGGACCACGTCGATCCTCCATCACTCGTGACGTACACCGTCACGCCGTTCTGAAAACTGCCGACGGTCATGCACGAGAGCGCTGTCGCGCAGGTGAAGGCGCTCACCTGTTCGCTCGCCGGCATGACGAGTGGACTATGTGTCGTCCAGGTAACGCCGCCGTCGGTCGTCGTGAGAAAGCGCGGCGCGACGCTCTTCACGTCATCAACGACGGCGCAGGACAACGTCGCGTAGCAACTGATGCCGTTCACGCCGAGCGAGTTGGGGGGCACGGTGACGGCGGTGACCGTTTGCGCCGTTGCGTCGTACAACCAAAAGACGTCACCGCTCGGCGACTGACCACCAAAGAGACAGCCCGTGCTCCAACACGACGACGTCGTGATGTTGGTCGATTGGACGGCGCTCGGCGTCGCGATGCTCGTCCACCCGCCAGTGGGCGCACGAACTTCACCAACCGACGTCGGGCCAACGGAGGTAACGGACGTGCCCACGGCGATGCAGGTGTTCGTCGCGGTGCAGGCGACCGCGGACAGCGGTACGGAGAGGCTGATTGAGGGCACGCCCCCAACGCGTTGCGCCACCGTCGCTGGTGTCGACGATCCACAGGCCGACAGAACGAGCGCGGCGCAGAGACCGACGAACCCAAATCGCCCGACCACGCGCAACGTTGTGGGTCCTCGGCTCATTGTTTCCCTGCAATCTCGGTGGCGGTCGTCGCCCTCTTGATGATACTTATCGGAGGCTCAGATCTACGGCGGCAGGTGGCGAGGTGACGTCTACTGTTTGGACGTGAACTGGGTCGACGTAGTCATCGTGGTCCTGGTCGTCGTGGCCGCCCTACGCGGTTGGTTTCAAGGAGCGATTCGTCAGGTTCTGGGCTGGATTGGCTTCATCGCGGGTTTCTATATCGGCATCTCCATTGCCCCCTCGCTCTCCACGGACATCACACACGCCAGCTGGCGACCGATTCTCGCACTCGCCATCGTCGTGGTGGCCGCCTTCGTGGGTTCCTTCGCCGGTCACGTGCTTGGTTCAGTAATTCGTAAGACCGTTGACATGGTGAAGTTGGGCCTGATCGACGCGGTGGCTGGCGTCGTCGTCGGCGTCGCGGGAGCGCTCCTGAGCGTGTGGCTCGTGGCCGCACTCCTCGTCGCCACGTCGTGGGGGTCGGTGACAACGGGGATACAGGGGTCGCGGATCATCAACGGTCTCGATAAGTCCCTCCCGACCGTGCCGTCGGCCGAAGCGAAATTGCAGACCCTTATTCGTAACGCCGACCTGCCCAACGTCTTTACGAGCATCGTGTCGCCCAGCGTGCCGAAGAGCGTGCCGCCGTCAGAGCTCGGACCGAGCGTCACGAATCTGAAGAGTCCTAACGACGTCCTCAAGGTCTACGCCACCGGTTGCGCGCTCGAGCATCAGGGCACCGCGTTCTTTGTGACGCCCCACATCGCGGTCACCAACGCGCACGTCGTGGCCGGTGCCACCCACGTGACGGTCGCGGGAGCACTGGCGCAAGTGGCACTGTTCGACCCCGTCAACGACATCGCCGTTCTTCGCGTTCCCTCACTCAACGAGGCGGTGCTGCACTTCGAACACCTGGTCCCTCCGGCGGCAACGACGGCCGACATCGTGGGTTACCCACTGAACGGCAGCCGAACCGGCACGCCCGCGTTCGTGAACGGCGAAATCACCGCTCAGTCACGCGACATCTACAACAAGAAGGTGTTCACGCGAACGTTGCTCGTCCTCACGGCGGTCGTGGAACCGGGCAACTCCGGCAGTCCACTCCTCGTCGACAAGGCGGTCGCCGGAGTGATTGTGTCTAAATCGACCAGTCAGCCCGACACCGCGTACGCAATTCCCGCGGCGACTGTCGCCCACGACGTCGCACAAGCGCCAACGACTGGTGGGCAGTCGCCGCAAAGCTGTGTGAGTTAACTCGCTGACCTGGTGGCGGCGGCGAGGACGCTCAGTCCATCGGCCAACTGCTCGTCGGTGATCACCAGTGGTGGCAACAGGCGAATCACGTTCCCGTTGGTGCCGCACGGCAGCGCAATGACACCCTCCTGGTTGCAGTAGTTGACGATGGCTTTGGCCGCCGCCGCATTGGGATTCTTCGTTCCGGGCTGCACCAATTCCATGGCCACCATTGCGCCTCGACCGCGGACGTCCCCGATAATGGCGACGTCCTGTTGGAGCGAAAGAAGGCGGGCGGTCACGATGTCGCCAATCTCGCGGGCGCGCGCAACGAGGTTGCGGTCACGCAGCGTTTTGATCGTCGCAAGTGCGGCCGCAGTGGCGACGGGGTTGCCACCGTACGTGCCACCGAGACCTCCCTCGTGTACCGCGTTCATGAGTTCCGCCCGCCCGGTCACGCCGGCCAATGGCATGCCGCCAGCCAGACCCTTAGCGGTCGTCACCATGTCCGGGACGACGCCTTCGTGGTCAACGGCGAACCAGTCGCCCGTGCGACAAAAGCCCGATTGAATCTCGTCGGCGATAAAGACGACCCCGTGCTTCGTTGTCCACTCCGACAGCGCCGGCAAGAAGCCGTCGGCCGGCACGACGAAGCCGCCCTCACCCTGAATGGGCTCGATGAGTAGTGCGGCCACGTTGTGCGCGCCGACTTGCGTCTCGATTTCCTTGATGGCAATGGCCGCCGCCTCGGCGCCGGAGAGACCGTCGAGGAACGGGTAACTCATCGGCACGCGATAGATCTCGGGCGCGAAGGGACCGAAGCGGTCCTTGTACGGCATGTTCTTCGCGGTGAGTGCCATCGTGAGGTTGGTGCGGCCGTGATAGGCGTGGTCGAAGACGACGATCGCCTGACGACCAGTGGCGAGACGAGCGATCTTGACGGCGTTCTCCACCGCTTCGGAGCCGGAATTGAACAGGGCGCTCGTCTTGGCGTGTGATCCCGGAGTGAGTGCGTTCAGCTCTTCACAGACCTCGACGTAGCCTTCGTAGGGGGTCACCATGAAACAAGTGTGCGTGAACGCGGCCACCTGCGTGCTGACGGCCTCAATGAGTGCCGGGACCGCGTGACCGATCGACACCACGGCGATGCCTGAACCGAGGTCGAGTATCTGGTTCCCGTCGACGTCTTCGAGAATCGCTCCATTGGCGCGCTCAATGTAGATGGGGAATCCATTGGTCAGGCCGGCGCTGACGGCGGCCTTGCGGCGCTCGTGCAATGCACGACTCTTCGGTCCCGGAAGTTCGGTGACGACCTTGCGCTCAGTACCCACTGACGAATCAACTGACGAAACCATGGCATTCTCCTCACACGACGCTCGACGCGTCGGACAGTTCAATCGTACTTCTCCCCTTGGCGAGTGCCACCGGAGAACAGAAAACGGGTGACCGAAGTCACCCGTTGCCTGCTGGCGGAGGAGGTGGGATTTGAACCCACGGTGCCCATAAGACACAGCAGTTTTCGAGACTGCCCGATTCGGCCGCTCTCGCACCCCTCCATCACGAAGTCTACAACGCCCTCCCGACGACATTTTCGGGCGATTCGTCGTCGCTCTCGCAACTCTTCTACAGTTCTGCGTGATGAAGCACACCGCCGACGACGAACTTTTCATGCGGGCCGCACTCGACATTGCGAACGTCGCGGCCGCGCACGACGACGTGCCCGTTGGTTGCGTCCTCGTGGAAGACGGCGTCGTCATCGGCGTCGGGGAGAACCGTCGCGAACTGGATCAGGATCCGACCTCACACGCCGAACTGGTCGCCCTGCGCGACGCCGCGTTCTCGCGCCCGACGTGGCGGATGGACGACGTGACGGCCTACGTCACCCTCGAGCCCTGCGTGATGTGCGCGGGCGCCCTCCTCAACGCGCGGGTCCGGCGAGTGGTCATCGGTGCCCTCGACGAGAAGGCCGGCGCCGTCGGCTCGCGCTACAACGTGCTGAACGACCCGCGCCTGCTCCACGAAGCGTCGCTGACCTACGGCGTACTCGCCGAGGAGTCGGCGACACTGTTACGGACGTTCTTTCGGGAGCGACGAGCCGACTAACGCCAAAGAGTTGAGTTGGCGACACCGTACCGTCACGGTGACGAAACGTGCGGGACGTACGTTCGCCTCCGTGCTCGACGACATTGAGAAGACGCTCGAGGGCCAGCGTGTCGTCGTGGTGGGCGGCGGGGTCTTTGGATCCATGCACGCTCTGTTCGCGCTGCTCCGCGGTGCCGACGTGGTCCATCTAGAGCGTGACCTCGTGCCGAGCGGCGCGACCGTGCGCAACTTCGGTCTCATCTGGGTGAGTGGTCGTGCCGTCGGACGAGAACTCACGCTGGCACTTCGCGCCCGCGAACTGTGGGAGGCAATTGCGCACCGGGCGCCCGACATCGGATTTCGCGCCAACGGATCAATCACGTTGTTGAACAACGTCCGAGAACTCGAAGTCGCCGAAAAGGCGCTTCTTCGCGCCGACGCCGACAGCCGCCAATTCGAACTGCTCAATCACGATGAGGTCCGTGAACGAAATCCCGGACTCGACGGCGTCTTTCTGCACGGTCTCTACTGCGGCCGCGACGCCGCGGTCGAATCGCGCGCCGCGCTCGGTGCGCTCCGCGTCCTGATGGCCGAGACCGGTCGATACGAGTACGTGCCGGGACGCGAACTGGTCGGCATTGACGATCACGAAGTCATCGATCACCGCGGCGTCCACCACGGCGGTGATCAGATTGCGCTTTGTCTCGGCGCTTACGTGAGTGGCTTCGCCGCCGAACTCTTCGATGACGAACCTCTGCGCACCGTTCGCCTCAACATGGCCGAGACCGAGCCACTGCGACGTGCGTTGACCACCTCCGTCGCCGACGGCGACTCCTTTCGCTACTACCCCGGTTTCAGTGGTTACGCGAAGGATCTGTTGGACGATCAAGATCCCGTCGCCGCACAGTTTGCGATCCAACTGCTTTGTCAGCAGCGTCTGCACGGTGGTCTCACCATCGGCGACACGCACGAGCCAGACGTTCCGGGCCTCTTCGAGACCGTGGACCGTCCGATGGACCTCATCGAGATGGCCGCGCGCCAGGCGATTGGAAGCGATCTGCCGCGCATCGAGCGGCGCTGGAGCGGCGTCTACCATCAGCTCGTCAACCCCGCACCCGACGAGGTGTACTTTCGCAAAGTCGTGGCGTCCGGGGTGAGTGCTATTACCGGAGCGGGTGGTCGGGGCATGACGCTCGCCCCCGCGATTGCTGAGGAGAGTTTCCAATGAACGACGTAGAGCTGATTTGCTTCGACATGGCCGGCACCACGGTGATCGACAACGGACTCGTGCTGGAGGCCTTTCGACGAACGATCGAGACGCTCGATGTTGCACCTGATCAGGCGGTAGCTGCCGAGGAGTACGTCATTGACACAATGGGTCAATCGAAGATCGAGGTCTTCACCGCACTCTTTGGTACCCGGGCGCCAATCGCGAACGACACGTTCGAACGCCACTTCATTGAATCGGCCCAGGAGCTTGGCGTGAGCGAAATGCCCGGTGCCCGTTCCACGGTCGAGACACTACGCGGCCTCGGTTTGAAAGTCGCGCTCACGACCGGTTTCTCGCCGGCCACGCGCGAAGTACTGATTGACGTGCTCGGGTGGAGCGACCTCTTCGAGCTTCGCGTCTCTCCGGCCGACGCCGGAAGGGGACGTCCGGCGCCCGACATGTTGTGGTGGTGCGCACTCAAGTCCCAGATCACGGCCATGAGTACGTTGATGGCCGTCGGTGATACGGCCTCGGACATGCAGGCCGGACTTCGCGCTGGGGCCGGTTACTGCGTGGGGGTGCTTTCGGGCAACGACGACGGCGATCGATTGCTCGCCAATGGTGCCGACGACGTCATTGATTCGGTCGTTGATCTGCTTGGCGTCGACCTGCTCGTCACGCGCTGACGTGTGACGCGCTGTTCGCAAAGAATCCGTGTAGCCGTCACGCTCGTTGCTCCGTAGCGTCACACTCGGCTAACCCTCGACACTTACTGTCGTCGCGAGTCACCAACTGGGTGAACTCGTCTTTAGGAGGACGCGTGTCGACAAACAAAGTGAAGGTGGCGATGGCCGCGGGACTTCTGAGCACCGTGATAGCGGGTGTTTCGATGACCAGCGGAGCGGGTGCCGCCACCAAGAAGGTGAACTGGGCCACGGTGACCTCAGCGCAGGCCGGTGGTGGCATGACCGCTCTCGTGAAGGCGGCGAAGAAGGAAGGTCACGTCAACGTGATCACGATTCCGCTCGCCGGCTGGGCCAACTACGGGCTCATCATGAAGGACTTCACGAAGAAGTACGGGATCAAGATCAACGACGCGAATCCGAACGGTTCGAGTGCGCAAGAGATAACGGCAATTCAACAAGACAAGGGCCGTGCGGATGCGCCCGACGTCGTTGACGTCGGTACCACGTACGCGACGGGCAACCTCGCTCTCTGGGCTCCTTACAAGGTGGCCAACTGGAGTCAGATTCCCGCAAGCGCCAAGGACGCCAAGGGTCGCTGGTTTGATGACTACGGCGGCTACGTCGCGATTGGTTGTGACACCAAGATCGTGACCACGTGCCCGACGTCGTTCAAGGACCTTTCGAACCCGATCTACAAGAATGAAGTCGCCATCAACAACGACCCGACGTCGGCGTCGGCGGCGTTCTACGCCGTGTGGGCAGCGTCAATTGCCAACGGAGGATCGTTCAGCAACGTGCAGCCCGGCATTGACTTCTTCGCCAACCTGAACAAGATCGGCAACTTCGTTCCCGGTGGCACTGCGGCAACCGCCGCCGCCGGCACGACGCCAATCCTCATCTGGTGGGACTACCTCCAAAACGGTGTCGCCACGAGCGTGCCCGGTTGGAAGTCAGTGATTCCAACGGATGGAACGATTGCGGCGTACTACACGCAGGCCATTACGAAGGACTCGCCGGACCCGGCGGCCGCCCGCCTCTGGGAGGAGTTCCTGTACTCGTCACTCGGACAGAACCTGTTCCTCCAGGGCTACGCCCGACCAA
This sequence comes from Acidimicrobiales bacterium, assembly GCA_036509375.1. GTDB lineage: Bacteria > Actinomycetota > Acidimicrobiia > Acidimicrobiales > RAAP-2 > RAAP-2. The sequence goes on along the minus strand of DATCFS010000330.1, from coordinate 9,218 downwards.
TTGAGTTGGCCGCAATGACGTCAAACAAGACCGTCAACCCGGGCTTCTTAGCCAAGTTGCCGGCGGCGCCAAAGGGTGCACTGACGTTGCCCACGATTGCCCAAGTCACGACCGCGACGTCAACGGTCGACGCGAACTGGGCTGCCGCAATCAGCGGTAGTTGAGAATCGTCCAGTAGCTGACAATGTCTGACCTTCTCACCACTGACACCGGTACATCCCCTACCGGTGTCAGTGGCGGGGTCAGCCCTCGACGCACGTCCGCGGGCGCACTCTTTCGCAAGATCCGAACCGGTGCGCCCGTCGTTCCCTTCATTGTGTACGTCACGTTGGGTCTTTTGCTACCAACCCTCGAGATCATCAATTACGCGTTCCGATCCGATTCCGGCAAACCGACCTTGGCGAACATTCGGACGATTCTCTCCTCCGGTCACGTCGTGAACGGCGTTCGAAACGGGGGTCAGTACCTCGCAGGGTTCGAGAACAGTTTGAAGTTGGCACTCGTCACCTCGATCGTCCCCGGCATCCTCGGCACGTTCGTCGCCTACGCCATCGCGACTTCCAAGCACGGACTGTTCACGCGACTCACCGCCGCATGCTCGGGCGTGCTCTCGCAGTTCGGCGGCGTCAATCTGGCCTTCATGTTCGTGGCCGCCTTCGGTGCGCTGTCGGGCGTCGCCACCCACTGGCTCGCGAACATCGGTCTCAATCCCTGGGACCACGGCTTCAACCTCTACAAGTTCTGGGGCGTCGCGTTCGTGTACATGTACTTCCAAATTCCCCTGATGATTTTGATCATCACGCCGGCGTTCGCCGGGCTGAAGGAGTCGTGGCGCGAAGCGGCGGAGAATCTCGGCGCCTCGTCGTGGCGCTACTGGCGCCACGTCGGACTGCCGGTGTTGGCACCGGCCGTGCTCGGCAGCATGTTCCTCCTCTTCGGCAGTGGCTTCTCGGCCTACGCGACGGCCGAGGCGCTCACGGCCGGCTCCATCGCCATCACCCCAATTCAGATCGGCGCAATCCTGCAGGGCAACGTACTCGCCAACCAAGCCAACATTGGTTACGCCCTCGGCTTCGCGATGATCGTCATTCTCCTCTTCTCCGTCATTGGTTACGCGCTGCTTCGCAAGAGGACGTCACGATGGCTTCGCTAGAGCTCGGTCAGGCGATTGAGCGCGAGGAGTTCATGGGGCGCTACGCCCGGGGCAATCCCTCGGCCGCGAAGTTCAAGCGCATCCATTGGGGCCGAGGCACAGCGCTCGTCCTCGCGGCGATGTATTTCATTGTCCCCTTCTACGCCGCAATGCAGTTCTCACTGGCCAACATCAACGGCGGCTTTTCTCTCGAACCACTCTCCGAAATCGGTCAGTCGCCGGGATTCTTTCCCGCGCTCTGGCTCTCGGCCCAGTTGGCCATCGTCACCATGGTGATCGTCATGCTGCTCATGGTGCCAACGATGATTTACGTGCATCTACGCATGCCGCGTTTCCGTCGGGTCATGGAAGTGATCACCATCCTTCCCATCATCATTCCGCCCATCGTGCTGATTGTCGGTGTCGACGGTGTCACGCCGGGGTGGCTGAAGTCCTCGCAGTGGCTCCTCGCCCTGGTGTACGTCGTGCTCGCGATGCCCTACGTGTACCGGTCGTTGGACGCCGGTCTCGGCGCGCTGGATTTGACTACGCTCGTCGAGGCGTCGAGGTCGCTCGGATCGGGCTGGACGTCAACGATTCTTCGCGTGCTCGTGCCCAACCTTCGTAGCGCACTCCTTTCGGCCTCGGTGCTGACGCTGGCACTGGTCTTTGGTGAGTTCACGATTGCGAGTCTCGATGGTTGGACCACGATTCCGGTGTGGATCTATCTCGACCCGTCGATCAACCCCCGCGTCAACACGCTGGTGGCGATGATCGCGCTCTTGGCCACGTGTCTCGTGTTGATGGCCATTGTTTCCTTTGATCGATCCCATCCGCGCAACGCCAGGAGGAGCTAATGCTCATGGATACCCACGCCACCCACATCAGTTCGACCGAGACGTCTCCAACAAAGAGCGGGGCGCCGGTCACCCTCGACAACCTCACTCGCCAGTTTGGTACGACGAAGGCGCTCGACGGCTTTTCCCTCGACATCGCGCCCGGTGAGTTCGTGGCCCTTCTCGGACCTTCGGGGTGCGGCAAGACGACGGCGCTGCGCGTTCTCGCGGGCTTCGAACGACCGGACGTCGGCAGGGTCCTCGTCGACGGCAAGGACATTGTGCAGATTCCGGCCCAGAAGCGCGACATGGGCATGGTCTTTCAGAGCTACTCGCTCTTTCCCAACATGAGCGCGCGCGACAACGTGGCCTTCGGTTTGCAACTTCGCCATCAGCGCAGTGGTCCACGTCGCGCGCGCGCGAGCGAACTGTTGGAACTCGTTGGACTCAGTGAACACATCACCAAATTCCCCCACCAACTCTCAGGCGGTCAACAGCAACGGGTGGCCCTGGCGCGGGCCCTGGCCATTGAACCGCGCGTGTTACTGCTCGACGAACCGCTGTCGGCACTCGATGCGAAGGTTCGCGCCGAACTGCGTGATCAGATTCGCGAGATCCAACAGCGACTCTTGATCACCACCGTCTTCGTCACCCACGATCAGGAGGAGGCGCTTTCCATGGCCGACCGAGTGTGCGTCATGAGTAAGGGCAGGGCCGAGCAGATTGCGACGCCGGCCGAGCTCTACTCCAAGCCCTCGACCGAGTTCGTGGCTCAATTCGTCGGAGTCTCGAGCCGCGTGAGCGTGCAGCGAAGTGGCGACACCGTGCACGTATTCGGACGCGACCTCGCTATTCGGGGTCACGCCCCGCACGTCGAGAGCAATTCCTACGACGCGTTACTTCGTCCCGAAGACGTGGACGTGCACGTCGAGCCGACCGGACTCGGCATCGTCACCCACAAGAGTTTCTTGGGCGCCACGACGCGACTCGAGGTCGGCATTGGCGGCGCGAACGTGAAGGCCGACGTGATGAGTAGCGCCGCCCGTCAGTTCGAACTGGGCACCCGGGTGAATCTCGACGTCAACGCGCGCGACGTGTTGATCACCGAAGCTCGGCCAACGTCCTGACGATTTCCTCGTACTGGCGAAGCGTGCCCACGTCCAGGCCCGGGACCTTGCCGGTGTCGTCCCACTCGCGCAGTGCCACCGCGTCGTGAAATCCGCGATGGGCCTCGAACCGTTGGCACGCTTCCTCGCTGAGCGCTCCGCCCTGGGCCACGAGCGTCGCCCGTGACGCCGCCGACAACGCCGCGAAGTACTGCGGTTCTCGAGTGCAACGCCAACGCTTCGCGGTCACATGCAGCGCGACCGGTTGCGCGACGCCGGCACCGACGATCGGTGACAGCACCCTGGCGCCCACCGCCTCGTGGTCGTCATCGTCGCTGCCCAGGTCGAACGAGGGGCTGGCCTGTACGTCAACGACGAGGTGCCCCACGTCGTGGAAGAGCGCCGCGACAATGAGGGTGTCGCTCGCGCGAGCCCTGCTCGCCAGCGCGGCGGTTTGCAGCGCGTGTTCGATCTGGGTAATCGATTCGCCGTAGTGCTCGTGGCCCCGCGCTTCGTACAGGGCGAAAAGCTCGTCGACGGAGGTTGGCGTTGTCACGGCGGCGGCGTTGACGCTGGACGGTCCATTGCCACATCGTAAAGAGGGCCGGTGAACGAACCGTGACGGCGACGCGACGGCCTCGTCACGTGTCGCTACTCGTCGACGTGTCGGCGAATTGTGAAAGGTGCTGCACCGAGGTACTCGTCGAGGATGTCGAGGAGTCGGTGCAGATCGAACGGCTTCGTAAGGTACCCACTGGCCCCTGCCTCGAGAAATCGGCCCGTCTGCCACTCAGTGGCGTCGGCCGACAGCACGATGACGGGTATGGACTCGGTGCGGGGATCGGCGCGTAGTCGTTGGAGGACGTCAAATCCGTGGAGGTCGGGGAGATGGACATCGAGGAGTATGAGCGCCGGTACGAGTTGCTGGGCGAGCTCGATTCCTAGTCCGCCAGTAAGCGAAGTGACGAGGTGCACCGACGGTCGATTCATCAACAGCCGGTCGACGAGATGAACGTTGGCGATGTTGTCCTCGATGTAGAGAATCGTGGCGTCCGCGTGACTGGGTGACGGGGGAGCGGTCCTCGGCGCGAGTGGAGTTACGGCCGTTCGCTCGATGTCGGTGAGCGGTAACTCAATCCAAAACGTCGAACCGGCGTCCGGTGCGCTTTCGACGCCGATGGTGCCGTTGATGGCCTCTATGAGACTTCGCGAGAGTGCGAGGCCGAGACCTGTTCCGTCGATTCCCTTCCGGTCGGCGTCGAGGCGGTCAAAGGCGGTGAAGAGTCGCGGTTGCAGGGACTGCTCAATGCCCGGTCCGGAGTCCGTGACCGAGAGGCGAGCCATCTCGCCCCGTCGGTTTGCGTGTAACCGCACGGTGCCGGGGTCGTTGTTGAACTTGATGGCGTTACTCAAGAGGTTGAGCACGACCTGCGTGAGTCGCTGTTTGTCAGCCAACACGAGAAAGTCCATACGTTCGTCCACGTCGAGTGAAATGTTCAACTCGTCAGCCTGAGGCGTCACGATGCGAACACATTCAGCGACGACGTCGCTCAACGAGACTGCTTCGAGCACAACATTGATGTGTCCGGACTCAACGCGCGAGATATCGAGCACCTCGTTGATGAGTTCCAATAGGTGGGAGCCGGACTTGAAAATGTGTTCCACGAGATCACGTTGATCCGGTGACGTCAACTCCATCTGGAGGATCTGTGAGAAGCCCAGCACCGAGTTGAGGGGCGTGCGAAGTTCGTGACTCATCCGCGACATGAATTCACTCTTGGCGCGATTCGCCTGTTCGGCCGTTTCCTTGGCTTCCTTCATCGCCTCTTGGGCGGCGAACTCCTCGGTGATGTCGCGCGACACCAACACGGCCCGGAGCTCTTGATCGTCGCCGCTGCGCAGTAATCGTCCGCGCGACTCGACGCGCAGCCACGTGCCGTCGATGCGCCTGGCGCGAAAGCGGATCGTAATCGTGTCGTCCACGTCCAACATGAACAGTCGCTTCAGGGCGGCGACCACTGCCGGCTGGTCGTCTCGGTGAACAATGTTGTACACCAGTTGGCCCTCACGCTCGGCCTGACTGATACCGAACATCCGCTCGGTACCGGGGCTGGACTCGACGAGGAGAAGATTGCGGTCGATCATGATGATCGAGTCGGGGGCCGCCTCAAGGATCGCGCCCGTTTTGGCGACACTTTCGGCCAGAGCCGCTTCGGCCGCGACCGACTCGGAGATGTCACGCGCGACGATGACGGCGCGAGGTGATCGTCCGACGGTGTCGGGAATGAGGAGACCCCGGGCTTCAATGACGAGGGTGTGGCCATCTGCGTGCACCGCGCGGAATCGAATCCCGAACAGTTCTTTCTCGTCGCTTCGAAAGAACTCGTGCAGCGCCTCTTCGACGCGATGTCGATCATCGGGATGGACGATGTTGAGCGCGCTGCGGCCCTGACGTTCTTCGGGTGAGAGGCCGTAGATCCGCTGCGTGCCAGGACTGGCGTCGAGGACGTTGAGATCGCGGTCAACCATGATGATTGAGTCGGGGGCCGCTTGCAAGATTGCCTGCCTCGTTTCGATGCTCGCGGCGAGCGCCTCTTCGGACTCGACGGATTTAGAGATGTCGCGAGCGATGAAGACGGCGAGCTTGGTGGGCCCGTCGGGGTTCGCGAGTCCCTGACCTCGAGATTCGAGCGTGACCCACTGGCCGTCGCGGTGGCGAACGCGGTAGCGAACCGTCACGATTTCATCGTCGGTGAAGAGTCGCAGTGCCGCTTCGGCGACCTTCGCCATGTCCTCGGGATGAACGATTTCGAGCGTCGGCTTCCCGAGCCGTTCCAGGGAGGTTCGACCGTACATGTGCTCGCTGGCCGAGTTGGAGACCACGACCTCAAAGTCGCGGTTGATCATGACGATACCGTCAACGGCCGCCTCGAAGATGGCCTTCGTCGTGGCGATACTTTCGGCCAGTGCCGCCTTCGACGCGATGGCTTCGGTGTTGTCGCGCGCGATGAAAATCATCCTCGTTGGAAGTCCGGCGTCACTGTGGAAAGCACGGCCACGAACTTCAACGGGAACGAAGTGCCCGTCGACGTGACGCAGTCGAAAGTTGAGTTTGAGCGTGGCGCCCTCCTCGAACGCCCGGGAGATTGCTTCATTGACGGCGGCCACGTCTTCGGGATGCACGAGATCGATGACTTTCCCGCCCGTGCGCTCGGAGGTGGGAAATCCGTGCAACAGTTCGCTACCGGCACTGGTGTCGAGAATGTTGAGATCGCGGTCCACCACGACGATCGAGTCGATGGCGGCATCGAAGATCGCTCGTGTCGTTTCGAGGCTCTCGGCGAAGGCCAATCGATTTCGAGTTTGCGACGAGACGTCGGTTCCACTCGCGAAGATCTTGCCGTGTCGTTGTCGGGCGGTCCACTCGATGGAGTGGTAAGTGCCGTCACTGGCACGGACGCGGTTTTCGAACTCGCGCACGCTCACACCGTCGCCGTTCCTCAACTTCTCCAGTTCCGAGATACTGCGATCTCGGTCGTCCGGGTGCACGAGGTCTATCAGTGAGGTCGATCCGAGATTGCTGATCGTCCAACCCATGACGTCGCGCCAGGCGTCGTTGAGTTGAAGGACGTCGCTTTCGATCGAAGAGACCGAGAGGAGGTTGGGGGAAAGTTCGAAGAATTCGGCTCGATCTGAACTATCCGAAACGTGCTCCGCCATTCCTCTCCAACTTTCCGCCCACGGCCGAACAATGGAACGACGCGGTGACGGCTCGCGCACCTCGTTCACATCGTTATTCGGTGGCCTAGGACCAAACTACCCCCGTCGGCGACGAGTTGAAACGCGGCTTCCGTGACGAGTTCTTGGACGCGCCGCAATCAGATTCAGTGTTTGATCGATCGCGTTACGCGTCAGCGTGGCTCGGTGACCGGCAGGGCGACCGGCAGGGCGACCGGTAGGGCGACCGTGAAGGTGGACCCGACACCGGGTGAACTCGACACGTTGAGCGTTGCACCCATGGCTTCGCAAAGGCTCTTCGAGAGAGCGAGACCGAGACCGGTTCCTTCGATGCCCGACGCCTCGGCGCTCAAACGGTCAAAGGGAACGAAGAGGCGCTCGACGAGTTCAGGACTGATGCCTCGTCCGGTGTCGGCGACCGAGACGCGCACCACGTCGGCGCTCGTTTCGGTGGTAATCGTCACTCGTCCTTGCGGTCGGTTGTACTTGATGGCATTCGAGAGGAGGTTCAGGATCACCTGCTGGAGCCGTTGCTCATCGGCGAGGACCAATTGACCAGTGACGTCACTCGCCACCATCGTGATTCCGAATTCGTTGGCCTGCGGAGTGACGATCCCGACGCACTTGGCCACGAGGTCATCGAGGTCCACCGCACTCAATGAGACGACTATTCGTCCCGATTCGATTCTCGCAATATCGAGGACTTCGTTGACGAGACTTAAGAGATGTTGACCAGAATTATGAATGTGTCCAAGCATTTCGAGCACGTCGGGATCGCTGAGTTCCATTTGCAGAAGTTGAGAAAAGCCGATTACCGAGTTGAGTGGCGTACGCAGTTCGTGACTCATCCGCGACATGAATTCGCTCTTCGCGGCGTCGTGCTTCTCGGCTTCGGCCTTCGCCATCTCCAACGCGTGTTCGAGGGCGACCGCCTCGGAGATGTCGCGCGTAATGACTACGGCGGCGACTGGAGGTTCGTCGCCGTTGGGGAGCGCTTGACCGCGCGATTCGACCGTGACCCAGTGGCCGTCGGCGTGTCGAATCCGGAAGCGGGCCGTCGTCGCCATGCCTTCATCGAAGATCCGACGTATCGCGGCAACGACGATGGGGCGATCGCTGTCGTGAACGAACTCGAACGTGCTGTGCCCGCGACGGTCCTCTTCGGGGATTCCGTACATGCGCTCACTCGACGGGCTGACCTCGAGGATCGTGGCGTCGCGGTCGATGACGCTGATGGCGTCAACCGCGGTGTCGATGATGGCTCTCAGTTTGCCGACGTTCTCGCTGAGGGCGGCCTGGGTCTCGGCCGACTCGGTGACGTCACGGGTGATGAAGACCGCGTGTGTCGGCGGACCGTCGACGGAGCGCAGGGCCCGTCCCCGCGTTTCGAGCGTGATGGTATGACCGTCGGCGTGGGTGGCCCGGAAACTGATCGTCACGACTTCGTCGATCTCGAACGTGGTGCGCAGCGCTTTCTCGACGTCCGGTCGGTCGTCGGGATGCACGATGTTGAGACCGCTCCGTCCCTTGCGGCCACTTTCCGGGTAGCCGTACATGCGCTCGCTCTCGGGACTCGATTCCACGATGATGAGATCGCGGTCGATGACGATGATGGAGTCAGCGGCCGCTTCGAACGTCGCCGTATTGACGGCCGAACTTTGATTGAGTTGATCGCGCAACTCTCGTTGTCCCGTTATGTCTTGGCCCGTCGCACAGACGAAGCCGTCCTTTCGTAGCGACGTCCACGAGATCGTTCGGTAACTTCCGTCGCGGGCCCGCTGACGATTGACGAATCCCCGACGAATCTCCTCGGAACCGCGAAGGACCTGGCGGAATTCGTTGCCGGTCGCTTCAACATCGTCGGGGTGCACGAAGTCTTCAAAGGGAACACCCTTCAGCTCGTCGAGCTCCCAACCGAGACTGTCGTGCCAGGCCGGATTAACGAGAATCAGCTCCCCGTTGGTCCCAAAAACTGAAAGGAGGTCGGGCGAGGTCCAAAAGAAGTCACCGAGGTCCGGAACGGCTGAACGCTTGGGCACCGCCATTTCACCCCCCGACAGTGACGCCCTTACAGGAAGAGGTCAACGTCTTACGGTGCTCCAAGAGCCCGAGATGAGCATTCCCATCTGCTCACGAACTTACTTTGTGAATGACAACGCAGACGCAATCACCACGTGCCATTTGGTGTCCCTCGGTCACGCGTGCACACGTGAATGCGGTTGTCCACACACTGCCTTGAAGTTCGTTCTCATGGGGCACGTACGCGTGGCAGTACGGTAATTTCTAAGTCAGCTCGATTCCGAGCGTCCGACAATCGTTCGAGGATTCGGTGCGCCAAGGGAGATTCAGCGAATGGCTACACACCGGCAGGCGTTGAACCAGCGCAACGTCTTCATGTCGACGTTG
>DATCFS010000329.1:0-17630 GCA_036509375.1 Acidimicrobiales bacterium | reverse complement strand
AGGGCTCGCGTTACTGGCAGGGTTGGTAGAGATCAACCCCCATCGGACACCCTGTCGCAGCGCGCGACGAATTATGGCGTGTATTTGGCGAACGGTCGCAGGTGCGAGTCCCACCTCATTGGCAAGACTTAGGTACAGGCGGTCGAGATCCACTGTGCGGATGTTGTGCGCCAACTTGTTGCCGATCGCCGGGAAAATTCTCCGTTCAAGAAGATTTCTGTAAGTGCGAAGAGTTGTCGGACTGAGGTTATTTTCCGTTAGATTGAGCCACTGACGGCATAGCTGCTCGAAGGTGGTTGAAGTACCGACATAAGCGCCAGCGTCGGCTTCAACGACCAGGGCGTTGAGCGCCTGCTGGGCTTCGCGCTTGCTTCCGCGAATACTGCGGCTCTTTTGGCGGCGCCTGCCAGTCAAGGGGTCGCGCCCTGTTTCAAATCTGACTTCCCAGACGCCCGGATACTTCTGACGGAGGCTTCCACTCATGAAGGAAACACTAACGGGAGGCGAGGCCAGAGTGGGATTTCGGTGGGATGTCCTTGAGGCAACCTACTCTTAAATCTATAAAATCCTTTGTTCTTCTAGTGCGCCGGCCGGGACTTGAACCCGGAACCTGTTGATTAAGAGTCAAATGCTCTGCCAATTGAGCTACCGGCGCGTGACGAGTCTAACCACTCGCCGGTAGTCACCGGGTTAGTTGTGCTGGACGGCCTTCACCTCGAGGAACTCCTCGAAGCCGAGCAGTCCACGTTCGCGACCAATTCCCGATTGCTTGTAGCCACCGAAGGGTGCGACGAGGTTGAAGGCGCCTCCGTTGATGTCGACCTGACCGGTACGGAGCTTGCGCGCAACTTCCGTCGCCTTCTCGTCGGTACTGGCCCACACGCCACCGGACAAGCCATACGGCGAGTCGTTCGCAATCGCGATCGCCTCTTCTTCGGAGTCGTAGGGGATGATCGAGAGGACCGGCCCGAAGATCTCTTCTTGGGCGATGGTCATGTCGTTACGAACGTCCGAGAAAATCGTGGGCTCGATGTAGTAACCCTGTTCGAGTCCCTCCGGGGGCGTGACGCCGCCGCAGATGATGCGTGCGCCTTCGTCGATGCCCTTGGTGATGTAATCACGAACGCGCTGCTGTTGCGTTGCACTGACGAGTGGACCGAGCAGGCTCGCACCGGTGATGGGGTCGGCCGGGGCCATACCGGCTGCGGCGGCGACCGCGAGGTCCTCGACTTCGGCGAGCCTCGAGCGCGGTACGACCATTCGGGTCAGCGCTGAACAGGTTTGACCGGAGTTCAGGTAGGCCGCGAAGACTCCGCTGTTGACGGCCGTCGCGAAGTCGGCGTCCTCCAAGATGATGTTGGCCGACTTGCCGCCGAGCTCGAGTGAAACCTTCTTCACCATCTCCGCCGCCAGCTGCATGACGCGCTTGCCGGCCCTGGTCGATCCGGTGAAGGAGACCATGTCGGTCTTCGGGTGCGCGACGATGGCTTCGCCCACGACCGGGCCGAGACCAGTAATGAGGTTGAAGACGCCCTTCGGCAGTCCAACTTCGTCGATGATGTCGGCGAGTATGAACGCGTTGATCGGGGCGACCTCACTCGGCTTCAGTACCACGGTGCAACCGGCCGCGAGGGCCGCCGCCACTTTCAATGAGATTTGGTACAGCGGGTAGTTCCACGGCGTGATTGCCGCTACGACGCCGACTGGTTCGTACATGAAGGTGGAGTTGCCCACCTCCTTGTCCCACGTGAACTCGTTGGCGTGCTGGGCGTGATCGGCGAAGGCGGCGATCGGTAGACCAACCTGGATACCCTTCGACAACATGAGCGGCATGCCCACTTCGTTCGAGATGACGAGCGCAATCTCGTCGGTGCGCTCGGCCAACTTTTCCGAAATGCGCGTGAGGAACTCTCCACGCTCCTTGGGGCTCGTGTTGGCCCAGGCGGTGAACGCCGCGGCGGCCGCGTCAACGGCGCGGTTGGCCTCTTCGACGGTGCCCGCGGGAATGGTGGCGTAGTGCTCACCAGTGCCCGACGAGGTGACGTCGAGAGTCTCGGTCGACTGGGCCTTCACCCATTCGCCATTGATGTAGAACGAGTCGCGAACGATAGTCATAAGTCTCTCCAGTCGAACCTCACACGAGGCTTCCTAGGCGAAATCTACTCGGGAGTACGAACGCGCGTCACAAAAAATAAACACCCGATCTCGCCGAGCGCTTCGGGGATATCGGGTGTCTCGTTGGGGTGAGCGACGGGGATCGAACCCGCGACCTCTAGGACCACAACCTAGCGCTCTAACCAACTGAGCTACGCCCACCAAGTGAATCCAGTATTGCACACCCGTCTTGGCGTGGCCCAAGATCGCGACGGCCGTTCAGTACCATTGCCAGTGCGCCCCTGTAGCTCAACTGGATAGAGCAGACGGTTTCTACCCGTCAGGTTGCGGGTTCGACTCCTGCCGGGGGCACCAATCGAGCGCACAGATCTCCCACGTCACACGAGTAACGCCCCGTGTCACCTGCGCGACACGGGGCGTTACCAAAAGTTCTTGCTCCTTCGTTAGTTCTTGAACAGCCTCTCCACCGCACCAAGGTTCGGTACCCCGAGACCCGTGGCCGGGTTGTACACCGTGCCCGGGGTTCCCGTGAAGAAGAGATTGTCGTTGCTGGTGCCGGGGGTGCTGAGCGTTGTAAATGGCGAGTTGCCATGCGTCGCGGCCCAGTAGAGGTCCGGATTCCAGAAGCCGGTGCGGTAGCCGAGCGCTGAGTCAATCAGCGCGGCGGAGCCGTTGAACTGAGGAGCCACAAAGCTGGTACCGCCCCAACCGCCTTCGATAACGGGGCTTGGAGCGAATGAGGGCGAGTACTCGAGGTACCCGGTTTCCGGGTCCGCGTCCGCCGACATATCGGGCTCTGCTCGGCCCGAGTTCCTACCCGTAATCGTCGGGGGAGCGGGATTGAAGCTCCACGCCGTCGGCAACGTGATGTTGGCGACGATGTTCACCGGGTTCGTTGGCGTTAACCACGGAACGGCCGAATAGTTGTGAACACCCGAGACGCCCTGCTGGTAGTACGGCGTTGATTCGAGGAGGCTGTAGCCGCCGCCGCCACCAGCCGCTTCGGCCTCAGCGAACTGATCGATCGGCACGCCGATGGCGTTCGACACCGGCGCCCACAGGTAGTCCCAACCCCACGCTCGCTGCGCGGTCACGGTCGCCGTCTCGTTTGGTCCGGGTCCGAACGTTCCCGACCACGGCAATGTCGTGCCGCCGGACGACGTGATGTACGGGCTGTCGCCGGGTGAGTCCACGTCGAGGTTGGTCGTGCCGAGTTCATCGCTGTTGTCGTACGCACCGGCGTCACCGGCCGAGACGAAGGCCGACTGACCCTGCATGGCGAACTCTTCAAAGATCTCGTCAAATGACGCCTGGTATTCGGTCGTCTCTTGACCGGCCGCAGTGAAGATGTTGATCAGCGACTCCGCTTCGCCCCAACTGGCCGACACGCTACTGGCGATGTTCTGGCTCGCCGCTTGCGCAAACGCGTCGACGAAGCCGTAGTCCGTGTTCGGCGCCTGGTAGACGATCACGTTGGCTCCGGGTGCGATTGCGCCCGATTGCTCGACGTCAAGGTCCGTTTCGGTTGAACCAGCAGCGCCACTCGGTGCCCCTGAGCCCCCGTCAACATTGACCGTCGATACGGTGCGAGCTGTGGGCGTCATGCCGAGCACGGTGTTCCAGAAGTACTGCGGCGCGCCCGGATCCATCGACGCCAACGTTACGATGCCGATGGTTTGTCCGCTGCCGTTGTTGTGCTTCTCGAGTTGCGTGAGACCGTAGTTCGACTCAAAGTCCGTCGGGAGATTGCAACCGCTCGGGCCACCCCCAACCGCTTCGCACGCACTCGCACCCAACGCCGTTCTCGATACCGCGGGCGCAACCGCGTGCGTCAAGTCGGTGGTAAATGGCGAGTAGTTGGTGAGACCAAGAACGGAGAGTACGAAGCTCGCCAACTTCCTCGGTAACTGTGGTGAGGTTGTCGCACCGTGGAACGTCTGTCCGGGCGAACCCTTGTGTCCTGGTGAATGAAAGTTCTTTTGGACGACGGACATCGCACTGTCGAAGGCGCCGGCCGTACCGGTTGCCGTGATGTCGATCATGTCCGGCAAGACGGTGGTCGTAATGCCGAAGCCGTTGAGATAGCTCGTCAAGGCGTTGACATTCGACGACGACTGACCGTAGCGATCAGCGAATTGACTGACCGTCAAGAAGTGATTCACTCCGCTCTCAACTTTGTTCTGGAGTTCGTTGGGATTGTTCACGTCAAGAATGAACGAGACCTCTTCGGGCGTGGATGGATCCGTAGGGCCAAAGGGCACGGCGCCCGTCACGCCGGCCGGTGTGATTCCCGCCGATACCGGTACCAGGGTGTTGTCACCGGTGCCCGCGGCGCCGGCGCTGAGGTTGAGCACTGGCGCCAACGCCAACGTCATTGCACTGAAGCCAATGACGGTGCGCAGCCGCAATTTTTTCCGTCCCATGTCGATCCCCTATTGATAGGAGGAGGGCGAGTCGTTCGCCAACCTCTTTATCGCCGCTGCCAACCGCTCACCAGCGAATTGAGGAGATTGTAGCGAGAGGTTGGAACGTCTGCCCGTAAATGCACGTGGTGACTAAAAGTACAAATTGGGCCGTGATCGTTTCTTCATTCGAAGTGACGACTCCCAACGGCTTGGGCGATCGACTCGTGCATGCAAAGTGGTGCGTACCGGTTTAGCCACCAGATGGGCCGTGGACTATTCGTGCCGAATCTGTATCGAACGTCGAAACATTCAGTACGTTTTTGGCACACGTGGCTTCGCGCAATAACGAACGGCCGCTTCAGGTCGGCAGCGGAATCGACTGGGCGAAGTTGAAGAGATTGTGGGGGTCGTAATGCAACTTGACCATACTCAGTCGCGAGAGATTGGTGCCGTAGTAGGCCGTCGACCAATTCTTCAGCGTGGGGTCAATGTAGTTCTGATACGCACCGGTCGAAGCATCAAAGACCTTCGCGCCGAGCCACGTGAGCCACTGAGCGCCGGCCGCAATGACCGACGGCGACGTCGCACTGGACCACGAATACGTGGCCTGAATGCAGGCCACCGACGTTCTATGCACGAAGGCCGTGGCGTCGCCGGCGACGCGATTGATCGCGCCGCCGTACGAATCGAAGGCGAGGCCACCGCCGAGCGTTGGAGCGTGCGCGTGGAGAGTTTCGACCGCGTCGATATACATCGCCACGGCTTGATCGTTCATTGGCGAATCGACGTAACTGGATTTCGCGGAGTATGCGGAGTGGCCGAGTTTCCCCGCCGTGTCCTGCGTCGTGAGGTGACACGCGGCGACGCTCAGCCCCGAACAGCCCGCTTCGATCTCCATGGCGTCGAGATACCCACGTTCGCCGATGAAGCTATACGTGGGCGACGCGTTGATCGACGACTTGAGGGGAGCGAGCACGCTCGCCAGTTCGCTCGAAGGGCCGCAGTAGACACCGGCGATTTGCGCGAGGTACCCGTACGTTCCCTGGGTGAGGAGTTGGCAATTGGACCAGAGTTCATCGGGGGCCGACTGAGTCCACAGACCCCACGCACTCACCATCGACGGCGCCGCGTTCCAGGGATACTGCAATGTAAATAACGTCACCTCGGGCATGGGATGGACGTTGAACTCGAACGACGTCACGACGCCAAAGTTCCCGCCTCCTCCTCCTCGACTGGCCCACCACAGATCGGTGTGGGTGTTCTCGTCGGCATTGAGCACGGATCCGTCGGCGGTCACCACGGTGAGGGAACGAATGTTGTCACTGGTCAAACCGAATTTTCGACCGAAGACCCCGATGCCACCGCCCAGCGCCAATCCGGCGATACCCACTGACGGGCACGAGCCTCCCGGCAGTAATCGATTGGCGTGGCCGACCACGTTGTAGACGTCGATCAGTCGCGCACCGGCGCCCACTCGCGCCGTGTTGGCCGCGGCATCAACGGAAATCTCGGCCATGCGGCTGACGTCGATGACGAGTCCGTCGCTCGTCGAGTAACCGCCGTAACTGTGGCCACCGGAACGTGGCGCAAGTGGCACGTCATGGGACGTGGCGAAGTCGAGGCACCGCGCCACGTCGTCGGATGTTTCGCAGTAGGCAATGGCTCGGGGATGCAGGTGCTCGAATTTGGAGTTGTAGGGCAGTCGGTCGATGGCGTAGCGGGGACTTGACGGTTGCACCAACGTTCCGGTGAGCGAGACGCCGAGTGCGTTCCATAACGCTGCGGTCGCCGGCCCGGATTTCGTCGTCGTCGTTGTCGGTGACGTCGTGGTCGGTGACGTCACCGGTGGGCTCTGTCGATTCTCGAGGTACAGCGCGCCGGCCGCCGCGCCCGCGGCGACAACGCCCACTCCGAGGCCGGCGCGAAGAAAGGTGCGACGACTGGACTTCGAACCGTTCGTGAACGAGTCGCGGGGAAAAGGTGCGGAGGGCTCGCTCACCGTCTCATTGTTGCACCGGACCCCGGCGTGCGAGCATGACTCGACTTCGGGGTAATTCGATTTCTCGTTGAGAAACGAATGGAATAGTGTCCGAGACATGATCAAACTCACCATCCTCTATCCGACGACCGAAGGTGCCACCTTCGATCACGACTACTACCGTGACAGCCACGTCCCGCTCTGCCTCGCGACCTGGCATCTGCCCTCAGCGGAAATAAATAAGGGCGTCGACGGCCCCTACGTGGCCGCCGTCCACTTCAACTTCGACTCACTCGACGACATGAACGCAGCGCTCGCTCTCGAGGGAACGGGCGCAATCATGGCCGACGTCGCTAATTACACGTCAATCAATCCGGTCATGCAGATTGACGAGATTGTTGTGGCCCAAAAGGCTTGACGCGTGCAACGGCGCGCCAACGACCGCCGTAAAGAAGCGTGAGCAATATTGATTGGTCAGCGGTTGGCAAACGAACGACCAAGTGCGAGATGGGACGATGTCCCAAAAAGTTCCGCGATATGAAGGCCTTCACGCGAGATTCAGATGGTTGTTGCACGGCGCAGCGTCTCGTCGCACTTACGGATTGATTCGACTCCACGTGACGCCACCGTCCGTGGTTTGCTCCAATCGTCCCGAATTCCAGAGTCCTTGAGGTGAGCAGATAGCCAACCCACTTCGAGGGGTGGTAAAGGCGATCGCTCCAACGCTGGAGTTGACGGTCGAGCATTGCAGTGATCCAACTTTGGTCATGTCGCGTCCGGCGTCGCTCACTCGATAGAGGCCGCGGGAACCTCCGTAGTCCAGATACGCGAGTGTGCTCGAGACTGGATCGAAGTAGCCACCGCCGGTCCCCATGAACTGTTGTGTGGGAACTTCGTTCCACTGAGCACCCCCATCACTTGAAAACGCGAATGAGACTTCCATGCCAGTCGGGCACGCTGCCCAAAGCCCCGACGTCGACGTTGCGGTCAGATTGCAACCGGCAACGCTCCCGAGAGCAGGGAATGTCGGCGTCGACGTCGTGAACGAGATGCCGTGGTTACCCGACGAAACAAGCATCGACCATTTGGCTCCCTCGGTGAGCCACACGTGCGATCCGAACGCGGCGACGTTACCGAGGAAGCCCCACGGGTACGAGCGACCGTTTGGGATTGCTGAACTCGACCACCGCTTGACGGCGAGCGAGGTGTGGACGAGCCGGTACTTCGTGCAGCCGACGTTGCCGTTGGATTGCTTCGCGCAGTGCATGATCACTCCGTACAACGTGTTGGACGAGACCGCGATCCTCGTGAGGTCGTGGCCCGCGGGTGACGACATTTTCTGCCACGTGCGTGCACCGTCGTACGTCGCGTACAGCGTCGTTACGCCGTACTCGCTTTCCAACGCGTAGCCGACCGAAGCGTTCGCGAAGACCAACTGTTCGAGCGATCCGGCTATCGACGATGTGATGGCCGCGGTAGGAGGCGGCCTCCTCGTGGCGAAGCTGGTTCCATTGTTGTCAGTGCGGAGCAGTCGAAGGCAGTGAATCTGCCTACACGGCACGTACCCGAGGAGATAGACCACTGGCGAGGAACCAACGCGAACGAGCATCCGAGGAGAGAAATCGTTTTTCGAGGTGCCGGCGTATCCCGCGGCGGCGAAGCTCATTGAGGCAATGATCGTTGACGCCACCATGAGTAAGGCGACGGCTGCTCTGCGCAATGGAGTGCCTGGCACCATCACGTCTCCTCTACATGCACGCGGGACAACACTGTTCCTAGCACCAGGACGACGACGAACGCGATGACAGCCACATGAACGCCGCGAGTCATGACGCGCCTCACGACGCATGACTTGACGAGACATGGACACCGGCACGCGTAAGGGATCTCGAGCGTGCGGTCTCGAATCGCGGTCGCCAAATCCGCGTAACTGCCACGCTCGCAACCGATAACGAGGTCGTTGGGTTCACTGAAATCAGGGTTTCGCCATACGACGGAGCAACTGCGAGCATCGAAGACACGGCAGTAATCCGTGCGCACCGCGGCGTTGGTTTGGGCGGCTGGCTTAAATCGAATTCGCTCAAGATGTTGAGGACTGAACGACGAGACGTTGCCGAGGTTTCCACTCAAAACGCTGCCTCCAATGCAGCCATTGTGAAAATTAACCAACGGCTTGGATTTTGTCCAGTAACGACGCGTGGACGGAAGGAACATTGGCTCTGCGCCCGACGAAGGGTGACGTGGGGTGAGGTGGGTTGCGTGGCGACAATCTGGCGAACTCTGCCCGAAGCCCTTTCTACCGAGTGCTAAACCTCATTTCGTCGGGGCGCCGGGATTCGAACCCGGGACCTCCTGGTCCCAAACCAGGCGCGCTAACCAAGCTGCGCTACGCCCCGTGCCCACCATCGTTACACATAAGGTGAAATCGACGTTCTCGCTCCGAATGATTCGTAGGATTCCCAAGAGGAGGGACTATGGCCTACGAGTGGATCATTGACGCGCTGGATCAGACGTGGTCGTCAATCGATCACCTGGTTCGTCCCCAGCCACCGACCGCCTACGACGCGCTGACGCCCTGTCCGGGATGGACCGTGCGCGACGTACTGGCTCACCTTCTCGGCTTCGAGATGATGCTGCGCGGTGCGCCCGTCCCCGCCTACGAGGGCGAGTGGCCCGTCTACGTGCACAACCCGATCGGTGAGTTCAACGAGGCCTTCGTGCAGCGCTACCGCAGCGAGCCGGGACTCACCGTGCTCGACCTCTTGCGCGACCAATGCGCGACGTCGATTGCGGCCCTGCGCGCACTCACGGATGATGAGTGGGAGAAGGTCGGCTGGAGCCCGGAAGGGGAGCGTCCCTACCACCGTTTTCAGGAGACCCGTGTCGTCGACAGTTGGATTCACCTCCAGGACATCCGTGACGCACTCCTCCAACCCGAAGACGATCACGGCCCCGGAGAGGAGATCGTCGTCAATCGTTTCGAGTCGGGATTGCCGTACATCATTGGGAAGAGAATGAAGGCGCCCGAAGGAACCTTGGTGCAGGTCAATTTGAGTGGACGTCTGGCGCGCTCCACGCTGATTGGTGTTGTCAATGGACGGGCCGTCCCCGTAGCGTCCAGCGAGGCCGCGCCGGACCTCGAGATCACGACGCCGGTGGCCCTCTTCTGGCGCCGCGCGGCGGGACGAATCACGGCCGAGGCGTTCCTCGCGGCGTCGGCGACCAACGTGCGAGGCGACCACGGACTCGCCTGGTCATTCGCCGACGGACTTACGGTGATGATTTAGGGGAATTGGGGACGACAGGTAGGCTGGCATCTCCTATGCGCGCTACCACCACACTCCTAGACAACAACCGAATCAAGCTGACCGTCGAGATCGACGACGCCGAAATGGACGAAGCCATTGACGTTGCCGCCAAGACCCTGGCCAAACAGGTCAGCGTGAAGGGCTTTCGAAAGGGCAAGGTGCCCAAGAACGTCCTGATCGCCAATATCGGAGGACCGGGCGTCTTGCGCTCCGAGGCGATTCGTGAGGCGATGCCCGACTTCTACGCGCGCGCGGTCGCCGACGCGCTCATCGACCCCATTGGTCAGCCCGACATCAACATCACCGCCGGCGAAGAAGAAGGTCAACTGGCTTTCGAGGCCGAGGTCGAGGTGCGCCCCGAGATCTCCATCAAGGGACAGCGCGATCTTCGCGTGACCATTCCCTCGCCGGTCGTCGGCGACGAAGAAGTGGACGCGCAGATCAATCGCTACCTCGAGACCGACGCTGTCCTAAATCCGGTCGACCGTCCGATCGTCACCGGCGACCTCGTCACGATGGACATTCACGTGCAACAACTGGCGACCGACGCCGAACCGCTCGACATGAGCGACTTCATGTACACCGTTGGTACCGCGTCGATCACCGAAGGCGTCGACGAATTGATCCTCGGCCTGAAGGCCGGCGAAGATCTGAAGTTGAACGGCCCCGTCGGTGACGGCATCATTGCGACCTTCGAGATGAAGTTGAAGCAGGTGCAAGAGCGGGTACTCCCCGAGCTGACCGACGAATGGGTGGTGGAGAACACCGAGTGGGGGACCGGCGATGAGATGCGCGACGCCATCCTCACCCAGATGCGCCGCACGAAGATAGTGGAAGCGCAGATGTCCCAGCAGAACGCGACGCTCGTGGCGCTCAGTGAGCTGGTCAGCGAAGAGGTTGTCCCCGACGTGCTCGTCGAATCGGAAACTCAGGAGCGACTGCACGACCTCGGCCACCGACTGTCGGAACAAAAGTTGAACTTGGAGATGTTCCTGCAAGTGACGAATCAGACGCCCGATGCTCTGCTCGAGACCCTTCGCCAAGACGCCATTCGAGCCGTGCGCGTGGACCTCGCGATGCGCGCCCTGGTGGTCGCGGAGAATCTCCAGCCGACCGACGACGAGCTCGACGAGGAACTTCAACGTACGGCCGAAGCAATGAGCGTGACCGCCGACTTGCTGCGTGACAATTTACGCGACACCGGTCGCGTCGTCGCCTTTAACGCCGAGGTCGGCAAGATGAAGGCGTCGAAGTGGCTGACCGAACACGTGACGTTCGTTGACCCGGAAGGTGTTGAAATTGACCGTGCCCTTCTGCGCACCGACCAGTCCGACGACGCCGCCCTCGACGCCGCTGAGGGCGACCAGACGTCAACCACCGACGCATAAGGTAGTCACGTGAACGAACACTTTCGAGCCCAGAACTACCTCGTCCCCACGGTCGTCGAATCGTCGAACCGTGGCGAGCGTGCCTACGACCTTTACAGCCGGTTGCTGCGTGAACGCATCATCTTCCTCGGGACCCCTATTGACGACACAATTGCCAACCTCATCTGCGCGCAGATGCTCTTCCTCGAATCCGAGGACCCCGATAAGGACATCAACCTTTACATCAACTCGCCCGGTGGCGACATCACGGGACTGCTGGCCGTGTACGACACCATGAAATACATCAAGCCCAACGTGTCAACGTTCTGCTTCGGTCAAGCCGCCTCGGCTGCCGCGGTACTACTCGGCGCCGGCGCGAAGGGCAAGCGTTTCGCCCTGCCGCATGCGCGGGTCTTGCTGCACCAACCGTGGGGCGGCGTCGGCGGACAGGCCTCGGACATTGAGATCCAGGCCCGCGAAATCCTGCGCATGAAGGAAATGTTGAACACGATGTTGGCCGACGACACCGGTCAGTCGGTAGACCGCATCACCAAGGACACCGACCGCGACTTCATTATCAGTGCCGCCGAAGCCGTTGAATACGGCCTCATTGACGAAGTTATCTCGGCTCGACCGTAGGTGCCTCAATTTGAGGACCTCGGCTCGTAGGATGGTCGCGGCGGAGGTCGTGTCGGAGGAAATACGTGGCAAAGTTTGGTGAAACCAACGACCTTATTAAATGCAGTTTCTGTGCAAAGGGTCAAAAACAGGTAAAGAAGCTCATCGCGGGTCCCTCCGTGTACATCTGTGACGAGTGCATCGACCTCTGCAACGACATCATCGCCGACGAATTCGGTGACCGCCCCGAATTCGTGCTCGACGACCTTCCGACCCCGCGCGAGATTTCGGCCTTCCTCGACGAGTTCGTCATCGGCCAAATCGAAGCGAAGAAGATTCTCGCGGTCGCGGTGTACAACCACTACAAGCGCATTCAGACCGGTCCGCTGCACGACGACGACGTCGAAGTGGCGAAGTCCAACGTCCTGTTGCTCGGTCCGACCGGCTGCGGCAAGACCTTTCTGGCTCAGACCTTGGCGCGCATGCTCAACGTCCCCTTCGCGATTGCCGACGCCACCGCACTCACTGAAGCGGGCTACGTCGGTGAAGACGTCGAGAACATTTTGCTGAAGCTCTTGTCGGCGGCCGACTTCGACGTGAAGCGCGCCGAGCGCGGCATCATCTACATCGACGAGATCGACAAGATCGCGCGAAAGGCCGAGAACCCGTCGATCACGCGCGACGTGTCGGGCGAGGGCGTGCAGCAGGCGCTCCTCAAGATTCTCGAAGGAACGGTCGCCAGTGTGCCGCCCCAGGGTGGACGTAAGCATCCCCATCAAGAGTTCATCACCATCGACACCGCGAACATCTTGTTCATCGTCGGAGGCGCCTTCGCCGGTCTCGAAGACATCATCGAGCGACGAATGGGCAAGAAGTCAATGGGCTTCAACCAACCGGTCGAATCGAAGCGCAGCGGTGACGTCGAACTGTTCCGGCACGCTCTGCCTGAAGACCTCGTCAAGTTCGGACTGATTCCGGAGTTCATTGGTCGCCTCCCGATCGTGAGCGCGGTCCAGCAACTCGACCGCGAGATGTTGATCAAGGTGTTGACCGAGCCGAAGAACTCGCTCGTGAAGCAGTTCCAACAAGTGCTCGCGATGGACGGGGTGGCGCTGGAGATCGAGGACAGTGCCCTCGAAGCAATCGCGGACCTCGCCCTGGAGCGCGGCACCGGAGCGCGCGGACTGCGTTCGATCCTCGAGAGCGTCTTGCTCGAAGCGATGTACGACGTGCCCGGTCGCACGGACGTGATGAAGTGCATTGTCACGGCCGCGTCCGTACGCGACAAGGTCGCTCCCGACTACGAAATGCGAAAGGCGACGCGAACTCGTCGCGCGAGCTAAGCCGTGCGATTTTCGTCGTACGTCGAGGCGCAGTCGTGGCTCGAGTCGCACGTCGACTTTGAACGGGTCGCGCCCAATCGTCAAGCGGTGCCGACGCTCCAGCCGATCATCGATACCTTGGCCCTGCTCGCCGATCCGCAACACGACTATCCGACAATTCACGTCACGGGCACGAACGGCAAGGGCACGACCACCACGCTCACGAGTGCGTTGCTCAGTGCCACCGGACTGCGCGTGGGCGCGTTCACCAGCCCCGACTTGCACGCGATCAACGAGCGCATCGCCGTCAACGGCGAACCGATCGACGACGAGGACTTCATATTGTTGCTACAACGACTCGCCGACGTCGAGTCGGTGAGCACGATTGCCCTCACCAGGTTCGAGTTACTGACGGCCGCTGCGCTGCTGCACTTCTCCGACGAGGGTGTCGATCTGGCGGTCATTGAGGTCGGCATGGGTGGGACGTGGGATTCAACCAACGTCATTGACTCGAACGTCGCCGTGCTCACCAACGTCGATCTCGATCACACCGCGGTACTGGGGCCAACCATCGCGGCCATCGCCAGTGACAAGGTCGGTATCTTTCGCCCCGAGGCGATTGGAATCGTCGCGACGACCAACGCCATCGTCGTCGACATTGCCCAGCGCAAGGCCCACGAACTGGGCACGTCGCTGTGGCTCCTCGGCGACGCCTTCACCCTCGAGCGCAATGAATTGGCCTTTGGTGGACGGGTCATCACGCTGCAAACGCCCTTCGAGCACTACGACGAGGTGCTGGTGTCGCTTCACGGCATCCATCAGGGCGTCAATGCCGCTACGGCGATCGTGGCGGCGGAGGCGTTCCTCGGCCGGGGCCTCGGAGAGGACGTGGTCACCACGACCCTCGCCAAAGTCCGTATGCCCGGGCGGATGGAACTCATTTCGCGCAAGCCCATGATCGTCGTGGACGGCGCGCATAATCCGGCCGGCGTGAAGGCGCTCGTCGCGACCTTGGACGGGGCGTTTCACGTGACGGGGGAGCGTCGCTGCGTGCTCGGCATGCTCGCCGGACGCGACATCGACGACATGGTTGAACCACTCGTCGCACTCGGCTTCACCGAGTTCCACTGTTGCGCGCCGCACTCGCCGCGTGCGGTGCCAGCGATCGACGTCGCGGACGCTGTTCGTCGACACGGTGGCGTGGCGTACGAGCACCCGAACGGGCTCGCGGCACTGGCGCACGCGCGTGAACGCTCGACCGACGAGGATCTGATCGTCGTCGCCGGAAGTCTCTACCTCGTCGCGGAGGTCCGAGGTGAGGTCATGCGCGTGCGTTCCCGACACTTGTCGTGAACCTGTAAGGTTCTGCGTCGTGGACAGAACGCTCGTCATCGTGAAGCCCGACGGCGTGGCCCGACACCTCGTCGGCGAGATCATTGCCCGGTTGGAGCGTAAGCAACTCACCATCGTGGCGGCCGAACTGCGCACCATCGATCGGGCCACGGCGGCCGTGCATTACGCCGAACACGAGGGCCAGCCCTTTTACGAGAAACTGGTGGAGTTCATCACGCAGAGCCCCTCATTGGTACTCGTGGTGGAAGGGCCCGAAGATACGTGGCAGGTCGTGCGCGGCCTCATGGGTGCGACGAACGCGAAAGAAGCGGCGGCGGGAACCATCCGCGGCGACCTCGCGATTGGCATGCGCGAGAATCTGGTGCACGGCTCCGATTCGGCCGCGTCCGCGAAGAGAGAAATCGAAATCTTCTTTCCTCATCTGGATTAATGCGTCGCAGTGGCCAAAAGTGCACTGCGTGGCCTAACCTTGTACGTGAAGAGTGCACGCGTCGTCACTACTAAAGGGTCTCTATGGTTGATAGTCGTTTCTCACTTTTGGGCCGAGACATGGCGGTCGACCTCGGCACCGCTAATACCTTGGTGTACGTCCGCGGCCGCGGCATCGTCCTGAACGAGCCCTCGGTGGTCGCCGTTGACGTCAAAGACGGAAAGCCACTCGCCGTTGGTGCCGAAGCGAAGCGCATGATTGGCCGCACGCCGAGCAACATCCAAGCGATCCGACCCTTGAAGGACGGCGTCATCGCCGACTTCGAGATCTGCGAGAAGATGCTGCGCTACTTCATCCACCGCGTCCACCAACGCCGCTTCGCGAAACCGCGCATGGTGATCTGTGTCCCGTCGGGTATTACCGGCGTCGAACAGCGTGCCGTCATGGAAGCCGCTGAGTTCGCCGGCGCGCGCAAGGCCTACATCATCGAAGAGCCAATGGCCGCGGCGATCGGTGCCGGACTGCCCATTCACGAACCGACCGGCAACATGGTGGTGGACATCGGTGGCGGCACCACGGAGGTCGCCGTCATCTCTCTCGGCGGCATCGTGACGAGTCAGTCGATTCGCGTGGGCGGCGACGAACTCGACGAAGCCCTCATTGCGTACGTGAAGAAAGAGTTCCAATTGGCGCTCGGTGAACGCACGGCTGAGGAGATCAAGATTCAGCTCGGCTCGGCCTACCCTCTCGAAGAGGAGCTGCGCGCCGAGATCCGCGGTCGCGACCTCGTGACCGGCCTGCCAAAGACCGTCATCATCTCGACGGAACAGATCCGCAAGGCCATGGAAGAGCCGGTGCAGGCGATTGTCGACGCCGTCAAGGTAACCCTCGACCGCACGCCGCCCGAACTGTCGTCGGACCTCATGGAACAGGGCATCGTGCTGACCGGTGGGGGAGCCTTGCTCGCCGGTATCGCGGCGCGTCTCGAGTACGAGACGAATATGCCCATCATCGTGGCGAACGACCCGCTGAACTGCGTGGCCCTAGGAAGCGGCATGTGCCTGGAAGAACTCGATGTCTTCGCTCGCATGTTGAAGACCAGTCCTTCGCGCTAACCCGTGGCCAGTGATCGGACGAGGCGTCGTACGTGGACCGTCGGCGCCTGCGTCACGGCCCTCCTAGTCGTTTTTTACCTGAGCGGCGGTGTGGTGTCGGGACTTCGGTCGTCCGCGAACTTCGTCACCGCGCCGTTCTCGTGGACCGTCAACGAGATCGCTCGTCCCATTGGCCACATGTTCGCCGGCGCCGTCAACTACAGCGACGTCGTCAATCAGAACCAAAAGCTCCGTTACGAGCTCGGTAAGGCGCAACTGAAGGCCAACGAGGAGTCGGCCCTCAATCGCCAACTCACGGAGATGTCGACGCAACTGCGCGTCCCCTTCGTCGGTTCGCTGTCGTTGGTGTCGGCACAGGTGACGGGCCTATCGCCGACGAACTTCGCCGCCACGGTCTCCATCGACCGCGGGCGAGACAGCGGCGTACTCACGGGCATGCCGGTCGTCGCCAACGGTGGACTCGTCGGAAGCGTCATCTCCACGACGCCACACGGCGCCACGGTCCGCCTCATCAGTGACGTCAACTCGCTCATCGGCGTCACCTTCGGTAACGGGAAGAATCAACTCGTCATCAGTGGTCAGGGCGTGAACAACGGCCTCGGCGCGTCGTCCGTTGCTCTCACGACCGCGATCCAACCGGGCACCGTGCTCTCCACGAGTGGCCTGAACGGCGCGCTCTTCCCGCCGGGGATGCCGGTCGCCAAAGTCGCCAAGGTCTCGCTCACGCCCGGTGCGGCGACCTACGACCTCTCACTCGAACCGACGGCCGACCTGCGCAACATCGTCTACCTCGACGTGGTGCTCTGGGAGCCCTCGACGTGACGACTCGCGCGCTGATACCCGTCACCGTCGTGACGATGTTCATGGTGGGCATTCAGCTGTCGGTCTTTTCGACGTGGCGCTTCGCCGGCGTTGTCTTCATGCTGGTCTGGCTCTGGCCCTTCGCTCTTGGTCTCGCCGGATTCACGACGCTCTCGATTTGGGCGGCTCTCGTCGGTGGGGTCTTCTTCGATACGCACGCCACGACACCCTTCGGTCTCACGGCGGCCGTAGGCATCGTGCTGGGTTACGGTGCGTCACGACTCGGTAAGGAAGGAGTTGGCGACCTCGACTCCGCGGCGTGGTGGGTCACGCCGATACTCGCGGCCGGTGCCGGCGCGCTCGCCCCGGTGCTCTACACGGCCGGGGGCATCGGCGTTCTCAACTTCTCATTGTGGCGTGGCAGCCTCGTCAACATGATCATCGTGAACGCGTGCGCCTTCTTTCTCCTGGCCCGTCCCGTGTCCCGACTCGCGCGCGCCGTCGGACTCTTCGGGGCGCGTGCGAGACGGTGAAGGGTTCGTGGCGAGATCGCCCATCGGGCTCGCGTTTCTCGCGACTATGGCGACCGTGGTCGTCGCTGCACCCGTTTCGCGGCAAGGGCCGCTCGATCAACGAGCCCAAGACCGTGGGCATCCGCGACCTCGTGGCGCCCCCGAGCGAGGTCACGTCTCGTCCCGAGCGCCGTTGGATAATCATCGGGAGCTTCTTCGCGGTGTTGTTGCTCGTGCTGATCGGTCGCCTCTACATCCTCCAGGTCGTTGACTACCACCAATCCGTAGCGGCGGTCGAGAGCAACT
>DATCFS010000328.1:0-4746 GCA_036509375.1 Acidimicrobiales bacterium | reverse complement strand
CGACGTGACAGGTCGGCAACCATCGTCTGGCTTTTGAGGTCCGCCAATTGCCACAAAATTTGGTGAAGCCAAGTTGTGCGGTTATTTGCCACGAAGGATGCCCAACTTAAAAACCTGAAACGTTGCACCGCCATTCGAAGGAACCTCGCCAGAGAATTCGGCTCCTAATCGAATGGCGACGCTTCGCGATCGCACATTCTCTGGGAGCATTTTGAAAACGGCCACCTTTGCACCCATTTCAACCCCCGCGTAGTTCAATACCATTGCCGACGCGCGAAACGCTATCCCTTGGTGGCGATACTTTGGGAAAACTACATACGAGACGTTGACCGCATCATTGTCTAATTTCCGGAGGTCGATCCCGCCCACGATCTCCGGGGAGTCAATCCTTCGGATTGCCCAGTATCGATGATCACCCATCGTCTTCCAGGATTCACGACAACGCCTAATGAATGCTTCGACATCTGAAAGCTCTGCTGGTCCCGCAGCTTCGAACCAGCGGATCTGCTCATCGTCTTCGCCCGCGAGCCACTGAGCCGCGTCAACCAACTCGAGTGGCCGAAGTTCAAGGTCTCCTTCAGTCAGCACGTGATCTGTCACCGATCACAACATACATATGGCCGTCGAATACCAGGATGAAGTGCTGGCAGCGACATCGCTTCACTCGAAGAACGAGTTCTTAGAGAGATCTACGCTTCGAGGCACGAGCGTTCACCACACCTTGCGTGGTCTTACGAAGGCGTGAAGAACGTTCAGTTCGCCTTCGATACATTGGCTTGTGGTCGAGAACTCAGGTGACATTGTCAAAGTGATGGTGCTCGGTTGCGCAGGATCGTCTTTCGACGAAGAGTTGCGTAGTCCGTGCTCGAGTTACTTGGTCGAGACCGCCGGGGCCGCAATCCTCCTGGACTGTGGTTTTGGCTCTTTTGAGTCGTACTTAAATCATCTATCTGAAACTCTCCTTGACGCGATCTTCGTCAGCCACGCGCACGCCGATCACGTCGCGGACCTTGAGGCATTTATGGACTCTTCGAAAGTGTGGCGCGATCAACCTCGACTTGTGGCGTCGCCTGAGACGATGGCCCTCATCGCGCCGAATTCAGACTCCGTTCCCGAAGGCACTTTGGTTTTTGTCTCTGAGGGAGTTCAGTTGGAATTGTCCACAATTGAAGCACAGTTCTCTCGAACAACGCACAAGATTCCAACCCACGCCGCTTGTCTTTCAATTGGTGGCCGTCGAGTGGTGTACTGCGCGGACACTGGACCGACATGGGTCGTTCCACCACAGTTTGTCGGAGCTGACCTCGCAATAGTGGAATGCACTTTGAAGGTTCGTAATGAAAATAGTTCCCTGTTTCATCTCGACGCTCATGAAGCAGGCTTGCTGGCACGTGAACTTTCAGCTCACCCGACCCTTATCACGCACATTCCGCCACGTGAAAATGGTGAAACTCGGCTCGCGATTGCTCACGGTGTTGCGCCGAACGCGGACTTTGTTTTAGCAACACCTGGACTTCAGTTGATGGTGGACTAGGTGCTCTTGAGGCTTTGAACGTTGCCGAAACGATTAGCAGCCGAAATGTGTCGTGGATTCATATTCGCCGGCCTCGTTGAGGCTGACATTATTGGCGTCTAAGGACAGACGTACGATCTGGGCGTCGCCGTGCGAACGTGACTCTGGCTCTCCTAGGTCTGCGACGTCCGAGCACGTGATGACATAGTCGTCGAATAATTGTCGAACCTGTCGACGGCGCCTGCCGACTCGTCAACGTGGTCCATACGGTTCGCGTCGCGACCACCTACCTGCTCAACGTCGTGAGCGGTAGCGGCGTTGCTACTTGCCGGTATGGACGACGCTCGGGTCGTTCGTCCACGCCTCGTTTTCCGCGTCGGTGACTGCCCGACTCTCATCGGGCAAGAGGACGGCGATTGACTCGCGCACTTGGTACACGACGCGCAGCCGGGGGTTGTAGAGGACGTTGTCACTGGGCACGTAGAGCAGTTCGCCATGGTCCACGGGGTCCTCGAGTAGGGCCAGGAGGAAACTATCGAGCGCCACTGGTCACTTCCCTTCCATCATCACGTCGCGAACCAACACTCTAGTTGCGAGCGAGTCGACGTCTTTTGATGAAGAAGGCCAGGTAGATGAAGCCGGCCAGGGTCACGACGTCGCTGATGATGTTGCCGATCGTGAGATAGGGCGTACTGCCGTAGTCGAGGGACACGTTGTTGGAGGTCGGAATAACCACCATCAGGTTGGGGCTCACGCGGTAGGGACCGGTTGCGCCATTGGCGTGCCAACGCGGGAAGTAGGAGATTTTCACGAGCATCGGAACGCCAATTTTATTGACGTGGAAGGAGATGCTCTGATCACCTACGTTGACGTGACTGACCTTCACTTTCGCCAGCTTTATCGAACTGTTCATCTCGTTGATCGACGCGGCACGGGGCCAGTTCGCGGGACCACTCGTCGCGGCCACGGTCGTTTGGAGTTTGGGATTGAGCCACCACGCCTCGTTCGCGTCCAGCCAACCGACGCGACTGGAGATGCCCGATACGACGTTCGGCATTGTCTTCAGGGCGCTCACCATAGGACTGCTCTTAATCTCGTAGACCTTCCACGTGACGCCCGGCGACGGCCACGCCTTGGTCTGGGCGATCAATTTGAGTTCGGGGTCGCGCTTGGCCTGGGCGATGATCGCCGGCGAGTACGCCACGTAGTACTTCACGCCGAGCATTTGAAGGTGCTGCACGCCAAAGGCCACGTCCAGCTGCCCGTAGTTCAGGCCGACCATCGGGTTGCTCGGTCCGACACTCAGTTCGGCCTGATCGAGGAAGTGATAGGGCGTCGTTGCCGACGACTCGAAGTAGAGACCCTCCATGGAGTCAACGCAGTTATTGGTCCAGTACGGCATGAGCATCAACGCCATGGGCGTCCCGAAGCGGTTCTCGTTGGCGTTGTACTCCCACATGGCTCGACCGCAGCCGTACTTGGCACCGACGGTGCCCATGGTCGTCATAAGGTCGTTGTACTCGGGCCACGCGGCCTTCGCCTGATAGCCGGAGTAGTTCCACTGAGCCCAGCTCGACACCTGATTACCGGTGACGTTGAGGCCGAGGGCCTTGGCCGACCAGGGATTGAGTCCCGGCACTGTGGTCAGCAG
The DNA here is from genome assembly GCA_036509375.1 of Acidimicrobiales bacterium. Lineage (GTDB taxonomy): Bacteria > Actinomycetota > Acidimicrobiia > Acidimicrobiales > RAAP-2 > RAAP-2. The sequence goes on along the minus strand of DATCFS010000328.1, from coordinate 1,582 downwards.
TCCAAGGATGAGCACCACGACCGTCGCCTTCACGGCCCGCCTCGACCGACGCTCCCCTTCGTCTTGATCGTCGTCGTCCTGCGGCACCCGTACGAAGGTCTCGTCACTGGTCGCTTCGTCGCCGTCGTCGAACGCCGGTGCGCCCTCGGGTATTGGTTGATCGCCCGGTCCCGGCGGCGCGGTCTCGTGCTGGAAGCTGAATCGACTGCCGCCCACTTGGACGACGAATCGTCCGAGACTGTTGGGACGGCGATGGGCCCAACGCATGAGGGTGTAGCCGACAAGCCAACCGGCGCTCAAGTGGATCGTGACGTACCAGAACGGCACCAGTCGTTCGTTCCAAATCACGTTCTGGGGATCAAAGACGAAGGCGGCAATTGACAGGACCGTGAGAGTCGACAGAATCATGCCCAGACGGTCGCGAACCCAGAAGGCCACTCCGAGCGCGATGATGGCGAGGATGATCACCCACCGGTCGCCGGCCCCTCCGCCAGTCGAGTTGAACCAACCCAGTTCCGAGAAGATGGAGTGCAGGGTGTTGACGGGGTCGTTCGTGTACCCCATTGAGTTCGTGTACTGCTGGGTCGTGACGAACGAGAGTAGCCACCACGCCGAGAGACCGACGGACATCAACCCGGCGCCCACGGCGAAACGCAGTGGTCGCGAGTAGTCACCCGTCACGTCGTCGTTGGGGTCGCCGATACCGCGGCGTTGCAAGAGTTCGAAGATAACGAGCACCCCGACGGCTTCAATGGTGAAGAACCACGGCAGGACGTGCGCGGCCAGCGTGAGGCTGAGGCCGATCGCTGCCAGCCAGTAGCCCTTGCCCGTACGCACACCTCGCGCGAAGAGTCCAATCGTGAGAAGGCTCAACGCGAGCGACAGCGAGAACGCGTACTCCCCCGCCATCGACGAAAAGAGATTGCCGCCGTCAATCGTGAAGGAAGCGTCGAAGAGAAACGGCAGTGTGGCGACGGCCAGCGCCGCGGGAATCGGGCGCGGCGCCTTGAAGAGTCGCCCGAGCATGTAGGCGGTGATGGGCATGAGAACCGAGCCCATGATGGTCGCCAGTTTGAAGGCCACGGCGAAGCTAATGACGTAACTGGCGAGGGTCGCCAGCACGTCCGGCAGCACGAAGTAATAGGTGTAGGCCGGCATGCCGTCGAACCAGCCGGGGTACCACGGCGTCAGGTTGAAGAGATTGCCCTGCGATTTCAGGTAGGCCGGAACGACCATGTGCGAGCCGGTGTCGCCGCCCGTGAGGAGCGAACCGGAAAACAGGAGGTTCGGGTGGAGCTCCCACACCGTAATGACAATGACGGCCAACATGACCACGGCGTCCATGCGCGCGCCGGGCGTGTTGTATTTGCGCAGACGTTCGAGCATCAGTGACCGGACCGTTGACTCACGAGGGCGGCGATCGCGACGCCATTAAAGGACACGTGCGTGACGATGCTCGGAATGAGGCGGCCCGTTCGCCACACGAGCGTGGCCAAAATGATGCCGAGGAAAAAGAGACCGGCGAACTGCAGCGGTTCGGCGTGGGCCAACGCGAAGAGCGCCGCACTCATAAGAACGGCGA
>DATCFS010000327.1:0-4786 GCA_036509375.1 Acidimicrobiales bacterium | reverse complement strand
TCGATCCGTCACGAGATGGAGGACGAGTACCTGCGCGCAGTGTCGGATGACGACTACCTCGGCGTTCAGTGCTACACCAAGATTGTGATTGGTCCGGACGGGCTCGTCATCCGGCCGGAAGGTGAGCTGACCGAGATGGGTTACCTCTTCTGGCCCGAGAGTGTCGAGTACACACTTCGACGAGCGGCGTCGTTCGTTGACATTCCCATCATTATGACGGAGAACGGAATCGGAACGGACGACGACCAACAGCGAATCCGCTACCTCGAGGGAGCCCTGAAGGGGCTCGGCAACGTGCTGCGCGACGGCCTCGACGTTCGGGGCTACTTTCAGTGGTCGCTGCTGGACAACTTCGAATGGACTTTTGGTTATCGTCCGAAGTTCGGTATCGTCGCCGTTGATCGCACAACGTTTGAAAGGTCCCCGAAACCTTCGGCGGCGTGGTATCGAAACGCCACCAGCGACTTCTCGTATTAGAGAAACGCTGAGCCCCAACGACCGATCGTTCACTAAGGTGTCGATTTATGACGACCACACTCCCGCTCCTTCGCCTCACCGCACTGGACTGCCCCGATCCACTGGCCCTCGCCGACTTCTATTCGCAACTCACCGGACTCGAAGTGGAACCGCTCGGCGACTTTCCGCCCGAAGACGTCGATTGGATCGAACTTCTCAATGGCGACGCGCCGACGCTCGCTTTTCAAAAGATCGACAACTACGTCGCCCCCATCTGGCCGGTCGGACCAGTGCCCCAGCAACTGCACTTGGATTTTCTCGTCGACGACCTCGACGTCGCCGAACAGCACGCCCTCTCGCTCGGGGCGTTGAAACACGAAGTGCAGCCGGGCACGTCGTTTCGGGTCTACCTCGATCCCGTCGGTCACCCGTTCTGCTTCGTGCTGCAAAACGACTGAACGTCAACTCTTCGCCGCGACGCCACGGTTCGTGAGAAGGTGGTGATCGAGAAATTGGGTGACGATGGTGGCGCTCAATTTGCCGTACTCCAGTTGTTGGTCGTACGAGTGTCCGAGACCGTCAAAGATGTGAAGCTCGGCGCCGACGCCGGCGTTGATCAACGTCTCGTGCATACGGGCGCTCTCCTTCCAGTGGACTCGCGCGTCGCGATTGCCGTGCAGCAACAGCGTCGGAGGAAACGAAGAGTTGACGAAGTTGATCGGACTCATCGCGGCGAGTTTCTCTTCGGTGACGTCCCCGCCCACGAGGTAGCGCATGTCACGAATCTCCACCTTCGATTTCGTATCGGCACTTAAGAAGTCGACGGGTGGATAGAACGCCACCGCCGCGGCGACTTCGGTGGGACGTTGTCCCGCGACCAACAGCGCGAGACACCCGCCGGCGGAGTTGCCCGAGACCGCGAACTTCGACGGCGACAGTCCCAGCGCCTTCGCTTCGCCGCGAAAGTAGTCAAAGGCGGTCAGGACGTCATCCAATTGGGCTGGCCAGAACGATTCACCGGCGAGGCGGTACTCGCAGGCGAGCGACGTGTAACCGGCCCGGCCGAGGGCGATGGCGTAGCCACCCAACTGTTTTCGGTCTCCAAACGCGAAAGCGCCCCCGAAGACGAGCAACACACCGCAACCATTCGACATGGACGGTCGATAGAGATCAGCGAGCAGTGCACGCTCGCCGACGGCGCCGACGCGAACGGTTTCCATTGTCACCTGATTGGTCATCAACGCCCCCTCGTGACGAACGCTGCCTCGCACGACCATGTCACGACTGACGCTGAGCCTACCGACGCTCGGGCATGACCACGAATCAGTACACGCTCAACAAGGCATTTCGGCGGCAATCAGAACGGCGGGCGCCATGATGGCGCGAACGGTACCTTCCTTGAAGAAGACGACACCGATAGCGCCGGCCCAAATGACGCCCGTCTCTCGAAGCGCGCTCACGATGCCGAGTGGGGCACGGCTCTGAGCGTAGAGCACAATGGTGTACGCGCCGAACGACATGACGCCGGCCACCAGTCCGATTCGCACCGTGTCGGCGTTCTCGGCCCACCTCCACCCCCTTCGACGTAGTACTGCGACCGTCCAGAGCGTCCCTTGAATCAAGAAGAGGACGACCGCGTACCGCAACGTGTCGTGGCTCTTTCGTACGCCGAGTCCGTCGACCACGGTATAGATGGCGATCGCGGCGCCGGTCGCGAGCGTCCAAGACACCCCGACGCGGTCGAGGCGCGACGAGCTCTTCACGTAGGCCAAGCTGATGACACCCATCACGATCAGCACGATTCCCGCGAGTCCCACTACACCTAAGTGCTCGCTGGCGAAAGTCAACCCACCGAGCGACACCAACATTGGGGCGACGCCGCGCGCATTCGGGTAGGCCCGCGAGAACTCCGCTCGTTCGTACGATCCCATGAGGAAGAGCTGATAGCCAAGGTGGCACGCGACCGAACCTAGTAAGAACGACCAGGCGGCACTTCGAGGAACACCGATGAATGGCAGCGCCATCCACGAGACGACGGCCGTGGCGAGGTTCATCAGCGAAAAGCTCGAGGATTGGCTCGTCATGCCCTTGGCGAGCGCATTCCAGACGGCGTGAACGAGGCCGGCGAAGAGGACGAGGGGGATGATTGCGGGACTCACGACGACATGATCTCGTCTCGCCTTCGCACGATGAGAATCCTACGAGGAGGTCTTTGGTCGTCTTGACGGTCACTTCGGAGCCCGAAGTCGGCTACGTATAGACTGAGCATTCGCGTCTCGAGGTCTCGACTTTGGGAACACCGAGGACCTGTGGTGCAGCTCGGAGTGCACGCCGCCCTGTCAAGGCGGAGGTCGCGGGTTCAAATCCCGTCAGGTCCGCTCGACACCCGAAAGGGTGACGAGGAGGTCGAGTAGCTCAGTCGGTAGAGCGCGCGCCTGAAAAGCGTGAGGTCACCGGATCGACGCCGGTCTCGACCACCAGAAAAGTCGCCCCACGGACTCGTCAAGAGCTCTGTGGGGCGACTTTTTGCATGGCGAAGGTGGCCGGTGCGACACGAATACGAGCGTGGTGCCGACTGGCTGTTGGTTGCCACGATCCGGCGACGACGAGATTGCGTCGAAGACGCTGGATCGCCAACTGCTCTTCTCCGATAGAGGTGTGCACGAGTCCGAGTGATTCAATGCGCGCCACGACGGTCGAACCTTCGAAACGTTGCACGAAGTAGGCGCTCACTCGGTTGCGATGACGGTTGGACGAACTGACCGATCGGTAGAAAAACTGTTCGGTTGCGCATTCATCACTCGTCGTCATTGATTCAACGTATCGAGCGGGTGTAACAAGTCGAAGCGTGTAACTTTCTTGGAGAACGTGGAGGACCATGACCGATTTGCCCGACGTACAACCGAGTTTTGTCCCCCAACCGCACGAAGTTACCTGGCCGACGATCGAATGGCCGAGGGGCGCATCAGCGCACCAAGAGGCGCTTGAGAAAGTGGTGGACGAGATGTTCACTGTCGAAGACCTGGGCATCACCAATGCCGTGGTCATCATCCAGGGTGGCCGAGTCCTCGTCGAACGCTACGGCGGTGAACAGTTCTATTTCGACCGGCCGGCCGAACCAATCACTGCGGCGAGTCAACTGCTCTCGTGGTCAATGGCCAAGTCGATTCTCCACGCGATCGTGGGCACCCTCGTCGACGCTGGTCAACTCGATCCCGATCAGTTGGCACCCGTGCCGGAGTGGAGCGATCCCGGTGATCCGCGTCACCAGATCGAGGTCCGTGACCTCCTCGCGATGCGCGACGGGCTCGCTTTCATCGAGCAGTACGAAATCGGCCAGACGAGTCACGTGATCGAGATGCTCTACGGCGAGGGGAAGGAGGACATGGCCGCGTTCACGGCCCAACTACCTCTCGCGCACGACCCGGGCACGTTCTACAACTACTCCAGCGGCACGACAAACATTCTCAGCCGCATCGTCGCCGACCACGTTGGTTACGGCGACGACTACCACGAGGCCCTGCGCAGTCGACTCTTTGACCCGATCGGCATGACCAGCGCCGTGGCGGAATTGGACGGGAGCGGGGTCTTTGTCGCGTCGAGTTTCGTATACGCCAACGTCCTCGACTTCGCGAAGTTCGGTCTGCTGTACCTGCGCGGTGGCCAGTGGGAGGGCCATCAACTGATCTCGCGCGAGTGGGCGGCGACGGCGCAGGTTCCACTCAGTGTGGAAGCGGAGAGCGGTCACTTCTACTCGTGGCAGTGGTGGGTCAGTGGCGACCAGTACGGCACGTACTGGGCCAACGGCTACGAGGGCCAGATGATCTCCATCGTGCCGGCGCTCGACGCGTTGATCTTGCGATTCGGTCACACTCCCGAAGAACGCTCCCCCCAACGCATGGCGTGGCGCAACCGAGTGCTCGACGTACTCGCCAAGTAGAACGGCCCGGCTACGCACCCTCGTAGGGGAATCCGAGATCCGGTGCGCTGAAGAGGGCGTCAAAGGGGAGCCCTTCCTTCGCCGCCATGTCGGTGACCGTCCCGCCGCGATCGACGACCGCGAGTAAGAGCACGACCGTGGCCCCGAACGCCTGCACGACGTGGGCCGCCTCGAGAAGACTCGTGCCACGGGTCACGGTGTCCTCGGTGATCACGACACGGTCCCCCTCTTCGAGGGCTCCGGCGATTCGTCCACCCGCGCCGTGGTCCTTCACTTCTTTGCGAACGCTGAACCCGCGAAGGTTCCTTCCCCTCGTGGCGGCGACGCCGGCGGTGATGAAGGCCGCACCGTCAGCGCCCATCGTGAGCCCACCAATCGCCGTAGCGTCGT
>DATCFS010000326.1:0-11893 GCA_036509375.1 Acidimicrobiales bacterium | reverse complement strand
GTTGGCCTTGGGCTCACTGAGGGCGCTCGGTAGTCCGGCCACGAGTTCGCCGATCAGCCGATCGGGATCAGCAACAAAGCCGGCGCCAGTGAATCCAATGGTTCGAACCCGCCATTCCCGGAGACGCTCCGTCAAGACCTTCGACGCGGTGAGCCCGCCCAATCGCACGACGACGTCGGGCCGCACGCGCGCGGCGAATGTCGGCACGCGTAGGAGCGCGTCGAAGTACGGCAGTGTGCCACGCGCGGTCGCGTCGCCGAGCACGACCCAGTTCCGCGCTTGACACTCTTCAATCGTGGCCTGACTGACCCCGTGACCGGCGACGCACAGGACTCGTAGGTCGTCGAGGCCGGCAAACCCACTGCTGCGTACCCATCCCTCATCTTCGTGGGCGAGCGCTTCGGGAATCACCGCCGGGTCAGCCACGAGTGGTTCAACGAAAGCCGCATTCAAGTGGACCGGTCCCGCGTCGCCCAGTGGGTTGCGAGCGCTCTGCATGAGTTGACGGGCCAACGGACGCCACGTGTCGGCGTCGTGCGCGCTCGGTACACCGGGATCTTCGAAACGGCGCACCATGGGACCGTAGAGTTTTCGTTGGTCAATCGTCTGTGGCGCGCCGACCCCACGGAGTTCTGGAGGTCGGTCGGCCGTCACGACGAGTAGCGGCACGAAGGCCTGCGACGCCTCCGCCACGCAGGCGTGCAATTCAGCGGCGGCCGTCCCACTCGTCACGACAATCGCCACGGGACGCGCGGTGATAAGGGCGCGCCCAATCGCGAAGAAGCCCGCGCTGCGTTCATCAATTCGCACGTGGATGGTGAGTTCACGTCGCGACGACGCCGCCAACGCCAGAGGCGTCGAACGTGATCCCGGACCGATCACGACGTCGCGCAGGCCGCCGCGGATCCATTCATCAAACAGAGTGGCCGCGAACGTGGCCTGGACCACGCTGGGGCTCGGTACGCTCTGTTCCAATGTCACTCCTCGGTGTTCAACGACACGGCTCCGGACCAATCTTCGTTTGGCTTCACGGCTTCACGCAGACCAAGGACTCGGCACTTTTGTTCCGTTCCATTCTGGCAGGAACCAACGAACTCCTTACCGTTGACCTGCCCGGACACGGTGAGAACAGTGCAATCGCTGCTTCGCTGCCCGATACCGCCGATCTCCTCGCCGAGGTTCTGCCCACCGAGCCCATCGTGCTCGGTGGTTACTCGTTCGGGGGCCGTGTGGCACTCCATTTTGCTCTCGCACACCCCGAGCGCCTACGCGCACTCGTGCTCGTGAGTGCGACGCGCGGCATTGAAGACCCGGGCGAACGCCACGCTCGCCGAGAACGAGACGAGGTCCTCGCCGCACGGATCAAAACGATTGGTACTGACGCATTTCTCGACGAGTGGCTCGCGCAACCACTGTTCAACGGCCTCGCGAACGATCCCGTCGAGCGCGCGTCGAGAAGTCGCGACGCGAACGGACTCGCCACGTCGCTTCGTCTCGCCGGTACCGGAACCCAGGAATGGTTGGAGCCGCGACTCGCGACGCTCACCGTGCCGGTCCTGACGGTAGCGGGCACTCGGGACGAGAAGTTTTCGTTGGAGGCGTCCGCGATCGCCAGCTCGGTGACGACGGGCACTGTGATACTCCTTGACGGGGCCGGTCACGCGGCGCACGTGGAACGGCCGCACGAAACCGCGAGCGCGATCGAGGCCTTTAGAGGCTCACTTTAAATATCATGGCGAGCGACACGAGGGCGCCGAGCTGCAACTGCGCGCGCGCCGAGAAGATCAACATCGGGAGAAGTTCGCGACCGTTCCTCTCCGAGAAGGCCAGGCGAGCCGCAGGAAAGTAGGCCAGCAACGCCACGATCGCGACGACGACGTGTCCCGCGGCGGCAAAGCCTGCGAAGACGCCGACCGCACAGATGACGTAGAGCCACGAGGCACGCTTTCGTTGAAGTCGCGCCGCCAGCGTCTTCTTACCGGCGTGGGCGTCGCCCACGACGTCACGCAGATTGTTCGCCTCGAGCAGCGCGCAGGCCATGAAACCGCAAGCCACTCCGAGCCACCAGGCTCGGGTGGGGATGAAGAGGTGTTGTACGTACGCGGTGCCGACGGTCGCCACCAGCCCGAAGTAGACGAAGACGAACAGTTCACCAAACCCGTAGTACCCGTACGGTTTCGGACCACCGGTATAAAACCAACCGGCCAAGACGGCGGTGACCCCGATGACGAGTAACCACCACGACGTTCGCGACGCGAGGAAGAGCCCGGCCCACGCTCCCACGAAGAACCACGCGAAGGCGGCGTTGCGGACTCGGGTAGCCGGTACCAACTTCGACGCCGTCAGGCGAAACGGACCGACCCGCACCTCGTCGGTGCCGCGGATGCCGTCGGAGTAGTCGTTGGCGTAATTCGTGCCGATTTGCAGGGACAGCGCCACGACCAGGCAGAGCACCGAGTTGCCCCAGTTAATGGTCTCGGGACGAATGAGCGTGGTGCCGACGACGACCGGCACCGTGGCCGCGGGCAGCGTGCGCGGACGTGCCGCCAAGACCCAGCGTCGGAGAGGCCCGGGAGCCTCGGTCATGGACGCTTGGGGAACTTCGAGAAATCCGGTTTACGCCGTTCGACGTAGGCGTTTCGACCCTCTTGACCTTCTTCGGACATGTAGAAGAGCATGGTGGCGTCGCCGGCGAGCTGTTGAATTCCCGCCAGTCCGTCCTCCGCGGCGTTGAAGCCGGCCTTCAACATTCGTAGCGCAATCGGCGACAACGTGAGAATCTGGCGGCACCAGGCAATGGTTTCTCGCTCCAGGTCGTCCAGGGGCACGACGGTATTGACGAGGCCCCAGTCGAGTGCCTGCTGTGCGTCGTACTGTCGACAGAGGAACCACACCTCCTTCGCGCGCTTCACCCCGATCGTGCGGGCCAGGAGCGATGAACCGTAGCCTCCGTCGAAGGAACCGACCCTTGGTCCGGTCTGACCGAAGCGGGCGTTGTCGGCGGCGATGGAGAGATCGCACACGAGGTGGAGGATGTGTCCACCGCCGATGGCGTAGCCGGCAATTTGGGCGAGAACGGGCTTGGGCAAACGTCGAATTTGAATCTGTAGATCGAGGACATTGAGACGTCCGACGCCCTGGCGCGCGACGTCGTCATCGCCGATGTACCCGTCGTCGCCACGGATCGACTGATCGCCGCCCGAGCAAAAAGCGTCGGGCCCGGCGCCCGTGAGAATGATCGCGCCGACGGTGATGTCGTCGCGGGCCCGTTCGAAAGCGTCGGAAAGTTCGAAGAGGGTCTGGGGACGAAAGGCGTTGCGCCGTTGCGGTCGATTGATCGTGATGCGCGCAATCCCTTCGCCCACTTCATAGACGATGTCGTCGAACTCGCCGAACTGTTCGAACCTCGGGAGCGGGGCCCGGCGGAACTCTTCGACGGGATCGATCGGTGAACCTTGAATGACTGTCTCGGACATGGAGACCACGCTACCGTTCGTCAGACCGGCGCCATCACGACGCCGGGCACCGCGCGCTCGCCGGGGCGATGCTCGTGGGCGTGCAGGCGCTCGGACAACGTGGACCGCACCGACGCCATTTCGGGGTCGTCGAATCGGTTGTGGCGCTGAAGTGGATCGTCGGCCAGATCGTAGAGTTCGCCCTCGCTGCCGTCGTGCAGGGTGCCCGCGCCGTATTCGGTGTAGAGGTGCGCGTCAGTCACGACGGTGCGCACGTGGACGTCGTGGCCAAACAGCGACGAGTCCCATTCCGTGACCGTCGCGTCAAAGGTCCGCGCGTGGGCTTCGTCGTCGGTCGTGGGTAGGGACTGTCCCTCCACCCAACTGGGCGCCGGCTGTCCGGCGACCTCGAGGAACGTCGCGGCGAGTGACACCAGGCTGACCGGTGCGCGCACCACACTCGGCTCCGGTTTCGTAGACCGGGCCGGTCGCCAAATGAGAGGTAGGCGCATCAGCGCATCCACGTGGTAGGGGCCTTTGAAAAGTAGACCGAAGTCACCTTGGAGCTCACCGTGATCGGTCGTAAAGATGACGTCGACGTCGTCAGCCCAACCTTTGGCGTGAACGGCCTTCAGCACTCGCCCAATGGCTTCGTCGACCAGTTCGACCTCAACGGCGTTGAGGGCGTTCACCTCACGAACCTGGTCAGCGCTCATCGTGGCCGGCACCCACTTCGCCGGCGCTTCGTAGTTGCTCACCACGCGCCCGTCGTACCAGGCGCGCCAGTGACGGGCCTTCTCGTCGAGGATCGCTTCGCGATCGCTGGCCCGTTCTGGGTAGTTGGCCGGCAGCGGTACGTCGCGCCACGGCACTCGTCCAATCTCGGACTGGGGTGGATCCCACGGATGGTGCGGGTCGGGGAAACTCATCCAACAGAACCAGTCTTTGTCGGCCGGTTGCTGGTCCAGCCACGAAATCGTTCGGTCGGCAACCCAATCAGTGTGATACAACTCGCGCGGCACGGCGTTGAACTTCACCTGCGGTGCACTGGTGTCGCCACCGCCGGCGGCGTTCACGTTGAGGTCGCGGTCGACTACTTGGTAGAAGCCGCGGATGGCATCGCGGTGTTCTTCGTTCATCCACTTGGCGTAGTGCAGCGATCCCATGACGCCGTGGGTGGCGAACTCGAGGTGGTCAAAGCCTCGGTGCACCCCACGGCGACCGTCGAACCAATCCTGTTCGATCGTCGGGATGCCGAGGTTGGCCAACGCGTTCTCGGCGTAGAGACCGAAGGGATCCATGAACGGTTCGAAGTGCGCCTTTCCGATGAGCGCCGTCGCGTAGCCCGCGTCGTGCAGATTCTCCGCCACCGACGGCGCGTCAATCGCGAGGGGAACGCCGTTCATCCAGGCCCCGTGCGTCGTGGGGAATTGACCGGTCAACATGGACGACCTCGATGGCATGCAGACCACCGACGTTGGTTGACAGCGCTCGTAGCGCACGCCCTCGGCCGCCAGACCATCGAGCACGGGCGTGCGCGACAACGTGCCGCCGTTCGCTCCCACCGTGTCGTAACGCTGTTGATCGGTCGTGATAAAGAGAATGCGCCGACCCACGACTAGACCCTCGCCCCTTCAGCGATCCGTTGGATCTGTTCGAGGGCGCCAATCGTGCCGCCCGCGATCAACAGGGCCAAGGTGTCGGGTAGGGCCGTCGTGGAGTAGACGCAGAGTGAGTCGTTCACGCCAATTTCAATGACGTCGATCTCGCCCAAGTGGAACTTGTAGAGCGGAGCCGTGATTCGGTAGGCAAACTTCCTGATGTGCGGGTCAATTGTCAGTATCTCTTCGGGCATATCGAGACCGGTGGCCGTCGTGATGACGCGGACATTACCATCGACCGTGCACGAGACGATGCCCGGGAACCACGTGGGGATGCTCTCTGGACGACAGACCACATTCCACACCGTGTCCGCACTCGCAGCAATCCTTCGTTCGTGACGTAGTGATGCCACGGGTACCACCTCCCACCCGACCAACCTAGTTGTTCGACATATAGTCTGGTTTTCGTGACCCCCCTGCTCGCGCTCGATTTCGAGCTGGGTCCCGACCTCGAAGGGGCACTTCGCGACGCCGTGAGCGCGCACGACGCCTTCTGTATTCTCGACCGACGACTTTCGCCACGCCGGCAACGAGCACAGCTGACGTCCCTCGGGGCCACGCACTTACGCGATCTCAAGGGTCGGCGAGCCCTTTCCGACGGCCCGGGGGTCGACGACGCGATTGGCCTGGTGATGCTCACCTCGGGCTCGAGTGGTGAACCGAAGGCGGTCGAACTGACCTGGGACGCGCTTCGAGCGAGTGCCGAACTCACCCAAGCGACGCTGCGAGGCGACCGTCCGCCAATCTGGTTCCCGTGTCTGCCGGCCTCTCACATTGGCGGACTCGCGGTGCTGTTGCGCGCGATCTTTAGTGACGCACAACTCCTCTGGGGCGACATCGACAACGTTGGCGCGGGCCCGTCGCTCGGCGCGACCCACGTATCGGTCGTGCGGGCCCAACTCGTACGCAACGATGTGAGCGGCTACGAAAAGGTGTTGCTCGGAGGTGCGAAACCGCCATCCGCGTTGCCCGACAACGTGTTGACGACGTGGGGCATGACCGAGACCGGATCGGGAATCGTCTACGACGGCACCCCCTTACCGGGCGTTGACGTGTCGAGCGTCGACGGTCAGCTCTGCGTGCGAACACCCACCCTCTTTCGCTCCTACCGACACGAGCCGCGACCCGCTGTTCTCGGGCCCGACGGACAAGACGATTGGTTCCCCACCGGCGACGCCGGTGACGTGACGAACGGAGTCGTCACCGTGCGCGGACGGCTGGGATTTCTCATTAACACCGGTGGCGAGAAGCTGTGGCCCGAAGAGCTCGAGACGGCACTCGCGACGATAGGTGGCGTTCGCGACGTCGCCATTACGAGCATCGACGATCCCGAATGGGGACAGCGCGTTGTTGCGTTGATCGTCAGTGATGGTTCACGAGTCGACGATTCCGTGCGCGCCGTGGCCGAGGAACGGATCGGTCCTTGGGCGAAACCGAAAGAGATCCGCTACGTCGTCGCCATCCCGCGCACGGGTAACGGAAAGATACGCCGCGGTGAACTACCCAACGTGTTCTGATTGACGTTCTTCACCACGTGTTGTCGACGACGCGGCGTTGACCAATCCCCTTCGCCTTCATCGGCGCTGGACGTCGTTAGCCGAGGACCGTGCTGCCGCGTCGCGCGATCGAGTCGATGGAGACGGCCGCCAGTAACACGAGTGCCGTCGCCATGTACTGCGTGGCCGCACTCATGCCAATGAGGCCCATGCCGTTTGGAATGGTGGCGATGATCACGCCACCGACGACGGCGTTGATCATCTTTCCTCGACCGCCAAAGAGGCTCGTACCGCCGATGACGGCCGCAGCGACGGACTCGAGCACGAGGTTACCGCCGTCGATCCCGTCGGTGATGCCCCCGAGTCGAGAGGCGTAAATCAATCCCGCAATTCCGGCGGACAGGCCGGCGAGGGAAAACGCCATGAGACGGTATCGGTTGACGTTGACGCCGGCGCGACGGGCCGCTTCACTATTGCCGCCAATCGCGTAAAGGTATCGACCTGCCTTGGTCTTAATGAGGATGAAACTCCCCGCAGCGAGGACCGCCAGCACGATCGGTATCGCGAAGGGCATCCCATCGATGGTGGTGAACGAGGAACGATTCGTGTTGAAGATCCAGATCATCAAACCACCGGCAATGATGAGCAACACAATCTTGGCGATGGTCACGTTCGTGTTGGTGTCGAGTCCGCTGGTGCGTCGGTTGCGGTCGGCGCGCAACATGGAAAGACTGGAGACCGCGACAATCACGATGACGAAGATAATCGTGGCGAAAGGAGTGAAATTTCCGTTCACGAGGTAGTACAGCTCGTTGTTGTGCAGCGGTATCGCGCCACCCGTACCCTGTTTGTCGACGAGCCAAATCAGTACGCCTTGCAGTCCCAAGAGTCCGGCCAACGTCACGATGAACGATGGGAGACGGAGCCGAATGACGAGTACACCACTCAAGGTAGTGATTCCGGTCGTAACGGCCAAGGCGAGAAGAAGGGCGAGCCACCACGGCCAGTTGTACTTCGTTCCGGTCAGAATGACAGCGGCGGCCGCGCCGATGCCCGCGACGAATCCCAGCGAGAGGTCGATCTCACCCAAGAGAAGAAGCCAGATCTCACTCATACTCAAGAGCACGAAGAAGCAGGCTTGAATCAATAGATTGGTCAGGTTCTCAGGGGTAAGGAAGACCGAGTTCTGCACCTGGAAGTAGATGACGAGCGCCGCCAAGCCAATGAGAATCGGAATCGATCCATTGTCACCCTGCCAGACACGCTTCACCTGTTGGGAGAACGCGGGCCGCGTCGAGACAACGTGCTCGCTGGAGTGACTTGCGGTCACCTGTTCGGGGGCATCGGACAACGGGGAACTGCCTTTCGGTTAGAGAGACGAGGAGAGGCGCGAAGGGACGCGGCTGGACTCTCCAGTGGTGATCAACTCGACGGCGCTCGTGGTGTCGTAGTTAGCGATCGGACCTTCACTGACGATGGTGCCCAAGTACATGACCGCGATGCGGTCAGCGACACCGAAGACGTCGAGAAGGTTGTGAGAAATAACGAGGACGGAGATGCCTCTCGAGGCGAGGGTGCGAATGAGTTCGAGAACGAGTTTGGTCTGCGAGACGCCGAGGGCCGCCGTCGGTTCGTCCATGATGACCAACTTCGAGTCGCGCATGACGGCGCGCGCCACCGCGACGGCCTGACGCTGTCCACCGGACAGCGACCCCACCAGTTGGCGCACCGACTTTACTGTCGTCACCGACAGGTCCTTCAATGTCTGCCTCGTCGCCAGTTCCATTTTGATCTCGGAGAGCATCTGATACTTCGTCTCTTCGCGACCGAGGAACATGTTCTGGACAATGTCGAGATTGTCGCAGAGTGCGAGGTCCTGGTACACCGTGGCGATACCCAACTCCGACGCGTCGCGCGGAGTGTGAATGCTCACTTCCTTGCCGTTCCAGAACGTCTGGCCCGACGCCGGCGCGTAGATGCCCGACATACATTTCACGAGGGTGGACTTGCCAGCGCCGTTGTCACCGATAAGTGCGGTGACCTGACCGGCAGGCACGTCGAGGTCGCAGTCTTGCAGCGCCTGCACGGGACCGAAATTCTTCGATATCCCGCGCAGGCTCAACAGCGGTGTTACGGATGATGCAGAGGCCCCCGAGCCAACTGGCCCGTCTCGTCCGTCACCGGACGTGGAAGGACTAGTTGACTCGGGGGCGTTCTCCATCAGTGATTGCTTATTTAATGCCGTACGTCGTGCAGTCAGCCGCGTAGGTGGGCTGGGGTGAGCCAGCAACCGTCGGCGACGAAGAGGTGCACAGGTCCGAAGCCTTCAACCAGCCGTCGTGGATAACCGTGGACTGAACGTCCGCAGCCGTAACCCATGAAGCGGTCAAAAGAACCGAAGAAACACCCTTGTGCTCAAGCGTGTCAGGCGTTGAACCGTTCACGAGACCCTTCGGTGGCTTTACGCCAGCGTTGAGGTACACCGCGAGCGCAACGGCGGACTGAGCTTCCTTGTAAATCGGCTTGTAGACGGTGCCGCACTGGTAGCCAGAGATGATGTTCTGGAAACCAACGAGCGATGCGTCCTGGCCGGTGAACGGGAAGGTCTTGGGCTTGAGACCCTTGCCCTGCAGGTAGGTGATGATGCCCGAAGCGTTGTTGTCGTTCGGCGTTACCGCAGAGTTGATGGTCGGGTGTGCCGTGTAGGCAGCCTCAAAGTCCGAAGCGGCCGTTGGGCCGTCCCACGTACCGGCGTTCTCCAATACCGACTGCTTGGCACCGGTGAGGGTGGTAGCGGTCGTGTTGAATCCGGCGCCGGCGAGGACGGTGTTGTAGCCCTTCGCGAACAAGGTGGCGTTGTTGTCAGTCGGTGAACCGTACGAGATGTAGGTCACGGGGTTAGTGACGCCCCAGGCAGTCTGGCAAGCCAGTTCGCCCTTACCAATCAACGTACCGACCGCGACGTTGTCGAAGCTCACGTAGTACGTACGCTGTCCACCCAAGGTGAGACGGTCGTAGTCAATGGTCTTCACACCACGTGCAGCGGCGTAGGCCTCGATGGACGCACCCGTCGTCGGGTCAATCGGGTCCACAATGAGCACCTTGGTGCCACGGGCAATTGCTGCCTGGGCATCGGTGAACATCGTCGAGTCAGATCCCAACGCGTTTTCGACCTTCCACTTCTTCACGCCGGCGGCCTTGAACGCCTTGGTCAAGTCCGGAGCGTCGAAAGCCGTGTACCGAGCCGAGGACTTCGTGTCGGGGAGGATCACCGTAATGGCGCCCTTACCCTTCGCCACGATGGCCTTCAGGTACTTCATTGTCGAATAGCTCGTATTGAACGTGCTAGCCGACACGGTCTTTCCAGCTGCAGAACTCACGCTCGGCAACATTGTGACGACAAAAGTGCCGACCAATGCCACAGACGCAAGAGCCCTTCCTGTTTTAAAATTCATATCCCCAACCCTTCAGTGACACCGATGTGGTGCCGATAGTTTTATTGCACTGCGTGAACATCAGGTGAAACATAATGTCCGCTTGGTAAAATAACATGCCGACACGATGCTGGTTGTTCACGGTACGGAAATTCCCTCGAAATCTCGCGTTCACGTACGGCGAACGATTATCGCGCCAAACTCAAACTCATGGTTTTCTGGATTGAATCGTGGCCGAGTCAATTCGTGTCGATAGTCATGGGACGTCGTGAACCTCTTCACATCCTGATCAAACGGACTTTCTTTCGCGTCGCCCGCGACGGTCGACCTCGGCAATGTAGTAGTGCAACTCGTCAAATTCGCCTCGATGTCACTCGGGACTTTTGACACTTGACGGACGCTCGTGGACTCCTACGTGAGCGAAAGAACCTGTTCCATCGTTTCCATGATTGAAATGGTCTCGTCCAGGGGCATCATCGGACTCTCGAGCGCCCCCTCTTCAATACACCGCGCGACCTCTTGGGCTTCGTAGTGCAGGCCGCGACCGACCGACTCGAATTCAAATAGCCGTTGCTCGCCATTTCTTTGCACCAACGTAAAGGGACCGGGCGCGTAAAAACTTCCCGGAATCTCGATGCGCGCGTCGGTGCCCGAAATGGACGCCCTCGTCGGTGTGCGCGCACCGGACGTGCACGACAACACGGCCTGCGCGCCGCTCTCGTAGCCGAACGCCATCGCGACCGATCCGTCGACGCCCGTGAAGGCCGGTTGCGTGAGCGCAGCCACGCGCGATGGAGTGCCGAGCACCATCGAGGCGAACGAGACCGGATAGACACCGAGGTCCAGCATTGCTCCCCCACCCAACGCCAGATTGAAGAGCCGAAACGCTGGATCGGGCGCGAACCACTGGCCGTGGTCGGCCTCGACGCTCAGGATGCGACCAAGTTCACCGCGGGCGATGAGCGCACGCACTTCAATGATGTTGGGCAGACAGCGCGTCCACATCGCCTCCATGAGGAAGAGTTGCTTCTCTCGCGCGTTCGCCACCAATCGCTTCGCCTCGTCACTCGTCATCGTGAAGGCCTTTTCGACGAGTACGGGTTTGCCGTGCTCGAGCGCCAGGGTGGCGTTGTCGTAGTGCATTGGATGAGGCGTGGCCACGTAGACGACATCGACGTCGCCGTCGGCGACCAGCTGTTCGTACGAGTCATAACTCCGCGGAATCGAGAACTCGGCGGCGAAGGCGTCCGCCGAAGACTGGGTCCGAGATCCAACGGCGCTCACGACGCCGACGCCGGTGAGCGCGAGGTCCCGGGCAAACGTGCGAGCGATGCCGCCCGTGCCAACAATTCCCCACTTGAGTACTCGTGCCACGTTCGCTCCACTCGCGCTGTTCGAACCACCACAGTACCGAGTCGGGGCCCGGCGATCGTCACGGCGAGGAGGGCACGGTCGGTACGCTGCGTCGGTGACCAATCGACTCGCGAACGCCTCGAGCGCGTATCTACGCCAACACGCCGAGAACCCGGTTGACTGGCGAACGTGGGGACACGATGCCCTCGACGAAGCGGCGCAACTCGACCGACCAATCTTTCTCTCGGTGGGCTACGCCGCGTGCCACTGGTGTCACGTCATGGCCCACGAGTCGTTCGAGGACGCGAACGTCGCCTCGCTGCTCAACGAATTCTTCATTCCCATCAAGGTCGACCGTGAGGAGCGGCCCGACGTGGATGCGCTCTACATGGCCGCCACGCAACTGCTGAGTGGCCACGGGGGGTGGCCCATGTCGGTCTTTCTCACTCCCGACGGTCGTGCCTTCATGGCCGGTACCTACTACCCACCGGTTG
>DATCFS010000325.1:0-2204 GCA_036509375.1 Acidimicrobiales bacterium | reverse complement strand
AACCTGGTCAGCGTGGTGTAGTTGCCGTAGAGGAAGGAGAGGCGGAAATCGTCGTCCTTCACGTAGAGCGAACGGCGCATCCCCTTGGGCAACTGGTAGATGAAACAGAAGGAACAGTGGTTGTCGCAGGTGCGGATCCGGTCGAAGACGGCCGAATCAATGCCCAGACCGAGCGGTTGACCTTCGGCCTTGGTGATCGTGACCTTGCGGGCCAGCTCTTCACCCTCTCGACGAACGACCAACGTGACCACGTCGCCGTCGATCAACTGCTGATATTCAATGATGTCGCTCGGTTCTCGACCGTTCACGCTGACGAGCTCATCCCCGACGAGCAGATCGACGGTCGAGGCCGGCGAATCCAATGAAATTGAGGAGATTTTGGCGCCCGACACGGATACAGCCTAGGAGTTATCGGCCATATTCATAACTAGGCTGGAAGGCGTGAATGTGGACAAGGTCGTACTCGCGGCACCCAGGGGATTCTGCGCCGGCGTCGAAAAGGCGATCAAGGCCCTCGACTGGATGACCCGGGTCTTCGCCCCACCAGTCTTTTGCTATCACGAAATCGTCCACAACCAGTTCGTCGTCGACTACTTCAAGTCCCTTGGCGTCGTCTTCATCGACGACGTGACGTCGGTGCCGGCCGGCGCGCCGGTGATGTTGAGCGCCCACGGCTCACCACCCGAGGTGATTGAGGCCGCCCGCAGGGGTGGTGGGACGGTCATTGACGCCGTCTGCCCGCTCGTGACCAAGGTTCATCACGAACTGAAGGTCCGTGCTCGTAAGGGCTACACCGTGCTCTACGTCGGTCACGAGGGTCACGAGGAGGCGGTCGGGACAATGGCGGTCGCCCCCGAGTCCGTCCATCTCATTGAATCGACCGACGACATCGACGCGTTAGGCCATCTGGCCGGCCCGTTTGCGCTGCTCAGCCAGACCACGCTCAGCCTCGACGAATGGCAGGACCTGCGCGTGTACGCCGAGGCGAAGTTCCCGTCGATCTGGATGCCCAATCGAAGTGATCTCTGTTTCGCCACGACGAATCGTCAGGCCGCACTTCGCACCATTGCGTCCGAAGCCGACGCCGTGATCGTCATTGGATCGGCCAACTCCAGTAACACCGTCGCGCTCACGAAGGTGGCCGAGGCCGTTGGTTGCCCCCGGGTCCTGCGCGTGAACGGCGCCTTTGAACTGCCCGATGATCTGAGCGGTACCGTCGCGGTCACCGCCGGCGCGTCGGCACCGGAGTCACTCGTCAACGAGGTACTCGAGGTTCTCAATCCGACCAACGGCGTCACGATCGCGTCGGTGACCGTGGAGGACGAGTACTTCCCTCCGCCGCCCGAGCTTCGCGAAATGCTCAAGACCCTCTCGGCGCTGTTGGATTTGACGCTGCACACGCCACTTTCGTCGAGTTTTGACGGCGAGGCCGACCGGAAATTCACTGCGGCCGAAGTACTTTCGGCCGCCAGTCGGTAAAACGGGACCGTTCGGTCCAATTGTTAGTATTTATCGGTGAGTTCCTTCTCGGACGCGGCGTGCGGGCTACGCAGCGCAACGTTAAAGAGGCGACTTCCGCCCGGTTCGAGTCCCTGTCGTTATGGGCTCGCGCGTGCGTCATTCCCTGAAGGAGCATGATGGTCA
Organism: Acidimicrobiales bacterium; assembly: GCA_036509375.1. Taxonomy (GTDB): domain Bacteria; phylum Actinomycetota; class Acidimicrobiia; order Acidimicrobiales; family RAAP-2; genus RAAP-2. The sequence continues at coordinate 560 of DATCFS010000325.1, read as the reverse complement.
ACGATGATCTAGAAGAGCGCCGCTCCAAGAGCCTGCGCGCCTACGCCATCGAGCAGGCCCTCAACCGCCTCGAGACCGAGCGCCCAAACTTCGTTCCCGAACCCATCGTGGCGGCCATCTGCGCCTACGAGGAGGAGGGCAACATTGCGGGCGTCCTGGAGAAGATGCCGACGTCCGTCAATGGCGAGCCCTACACGACGCTCGTCGTCGTCGACGGTGGCGACGACCACACGGCGGAGATTGCGCGCTCGTTCCCCGGGGTCATCGTCATTGAGTTCCCGGTGAACCTCGGACACGGCGTGGCCCTCCAGGTCGCCTATCGCTACTGCGTGCGCCACAACGTGAAGGCGGTCGTCACCCTCGACGCCGACGGTCAGAACGACCCCGCCGAGATTCCCCAGATCGTGGCTCCCCTGCTCGCCGACCAGACTGACTTCGTGCTCGGCAGTCGCGTCTTGGGCGTCGACAAGACCTCGGACAAGATTCGTAAGAGCGGCGTTCGCGTCTTCTCGCTCATCATGAACCGGATGACCGGCTCCAATCTCACTGATACGTCGACC
>DATCFS010000324.1:0-3393 GCA_036509375.1 Acidimicrobiales bacterium | reverse complement strand
GAAACTACTTCGTCTAGGAGCGCTCGACCGCGCGCGTCCACGCCCCGTACCCGAGGTCCACCCACATTGGATCCTCGGGCTCGAATCGTCGGTCGAAGGTCCAGCGTTCGGCCAGTTCGTCGAGCGACGACCAGACTCCGGCGCCCAGACCGGCGATGGTCGCCGCGCCGCGAGCGGTCGCTTCGAGCGACGTGCTGCGCAACACGGGGAGTTGTGAGTTCGTGGCCTGGAGCTGCAGCAGGGTGTCCATCGCCGCCGCACCGCCGTCGGCTCGTAGTTCGTGCACCGCAATGCCGCCGTGCGCGAAGGCGTCGGTCATCGCGCGCACTTGGTAAGCGAGTGATTCGACGAGGGCGCGCGCGATCTGTCCGCGTCCGACGCCCCGACTGAGTCCGGTGATCGAGCCGCGGGCGTCACTTCGCCAGAACGGCGATCCCAGTCCGGTGAAGGCCGGCACGAACTGTGCGCCGCCGCTATCGGGAACCGACAGCGCGAGTGCTTCGAGGTCACTCGCGTCGTGAAGGAACCGCATCTCGTCGCGCAACCACTGCACCGCTGCGCCGGCCACGAAGGCCGAACCCTCGACCGCGTAGGTGACGTCGTCGCCGAGCTTCCACGCCACGGTCGAGACGAGTCCGTCAACGACCTCAGGACAGTTCGGTCCAACATTCGCGAGAAGAAAGGCGCCCGTGCCGTACGTTGCCTTCACCATGCCCGGTCGAAAACAGGCCTGCCCGAACAGCGCCGCTTGTTGGTCACCGAGAACCCCGGTAATCGGTACGTCGGCGAGTTCCGCCACGACGTCGGCACTGACGACGCCGAAGTGGGCATCGGACGAAACGATGTCGGGCAGCGTTCGTTGGTCAATGGCGAAGAGATCGGTCATCTCGTTCGACCACGCCAACGTCTCAAGGTCCATCAACATCGTGCGCGACGCGTTGGACGGTTCAGTCATGAAGAGGCCACCATTGACGCCACCCGTGAGCGACCAGAGCAACCAGGTGTCGACGGTCGCGAAACTCGGCCGCTCCACGTCCTTCATGACGTCGTGCTCGAGGAGCCACTGCATCTTCGAAGCGGAGAAGTACGAGTCGAGTACGAGGCCGGTCGTGTGGCGCACCAGTGGGCCGCGTCCGGCGCGCTCCATCTCGTCGCAGCGTCGCGCGGTGCGACGGTCCTGCCACACAATGGCGCGGTGGGGGAGACGGCCCGTCGCGCGATCGAAGGCGACGGTCGTTTCACGTTGGTTGGTGATGCCGAGCGAGAGCACGCGGTGTCCGTTGTCGCGCGCTCGTGACGCGACGTCACGGAGCGTCGATAGAGCGAGAGCGGCGATCTCGCTGGCGTCGTGTTCGACCTCGCCCGGACGGGGGAAGAACTGCGTCAGTTCGGCGTGGGAGGAGTCAACGACGTTGGTCGAGGTGTCAAAAGCGACGCAGCGAACGCCCGAGGTACCGGCGTCGAGGGCGAGAAGCAGGTCCATGGCCCGTCACGCTAGCGACGCTTACCGGCCAGTTATTGGGTAGATCATTGGGCAATAAATAATTGTTTCAAAAACCATCAAAATAGAGTTGACGCGGTGTAATTACAGTGCTGTAATGACACAGCATCTTGCGACGAGAAGTGGATCAACCACTACATCTTGTGGCTCAGGGGACCAAGTGGTAGTAAACTTGATTTCCCGACCACGACGCCACAGGAAGCATGTTCTTAGTGTCGGTTTCGGCAAGAAAAGAGAGATTGAAATGGCTATCGCACCTCAGCGACTCGGAATTGGCATCCGCCGGTACTTCACCACTGACGACCGTCACCCCTATGACGAGGTCACCTGGGATCGTCGTGACGCTCGAATCTCCAACTTCCGCGACGGCTCAGTGGCCTTCGAGCAGTTGAACGTTGAGGTGCCCTCGACCTGGTCGTTCAACGCGACCAACATCCTCGCCCAGAAGTATTTTCGTGGCACCCTCGGCACCGACGAGCGCGAGACCAGCTTGAAGCAGGTTGCCGATCGCATCGTCGACACCGTGACCGAGTGGGGCATCGAGCGCGACTACTTCGTCGACGACGAAGAGACTGAGGCGTTCCGCGCCGAACTGAAGCACCTCCTCATTACCCAAAAGGCCGCGTTCAACTCCCCGGTGTGGTTCAACATCGGCGTGAAGGGCGTGCCCCAGCAGGGCAGTGCCTGCTTCATCCTCGCGGTCGAGGACTCCATGCGCTCGATCCTCAATTGGTACACCGAAGAGGGCATCATCTTCAAGGGCGGCTCGGGCGCCGGTGTCAACCTCTCGAAGATTCGCTCGAGCGCGGAGATGCTCGAAGGCGGCGGCACTGCCAGCGGTCCCGTCTCGTTCATGCGCGGCGCCGACGCGTCGGCCGGCACGATCAAGTCCGGCGGCAAGACGCGCCGCGCCGCGAAGATGGTCATCCTCGACGCGGATCACCCCGACCTCGAAGAGTTCATCTGGTGCAAGGCCAACGAGGAGAAGAAGGCCCGGGTACTTCGCGACAACGGCTTCGACATGGACCTCGACGGCAAGGACATCCACTCAATTCAGTACCAGAACGCCAACAACTCCGTTCGTATTTCGGACGAATTCATGGACGCCGTCATCGCTGACGGCGACTGGGACCTGAAGGCCCGTCACGGTGGACGTGCGGTGCAGACACTGAAAGCCCGCGACCTCTGGCGCCAGATCGCGCGCGCCGCGTGGGAGTGCGCCGACCCGGGCCTCCAGTTCGACACGACGATCAACAAGTGGCACACTTCGCCCAACACGGACCGTATCAACGGTTCGAACCCGTGTTCGGAGTACATGCACATCGACAATTCCGCGTGCAACCTCGCGAGCCTCAACTTGATGAAGTACCTGAACGACGACGGCAGCTTCGACGTCGACGCGTTCAAGCACTCGATCGAGGTGCTCTTCAGCGCGCAGGAGATCATTGTCGGCGCGGCCGACTACCCGACCGAGAAGATCGCGGAGAACTCACGCAAGTTCCGCCAGTTGGGTCTCGGCTACGCCAACTTGGGCGCCCTCTTGATGGCGTCCGGTCTCGCGTACGACTCCGACGAGGGTCGGGCCTGGGCCGGGGCGATCACCGCACTCATGACCGGACACGCCTACGCCGTGAGTGCGCGCACCGCCGGACGCATGGGACCCCACGAGGGCTACGAAGAGAACGCCGCGCCGATGCTCGACGTACTTCGCATGCACCGCGACGCCTCCTACCAGATCGATGGATCGAAGGCTCCGGCCGACATTCTCGAAGCGGCCCAGCACGCCTGGGAGGAAGCTGTCGACCTCGGCACGCGTCACGGGGTGCGCAACGCGCAAGCCTCGGTCTTGGCGCCGACCGGCACCATTGGCCTCTTGATGGACTGCGACACGA
>DATCFS010000323.1:0-15823 GCA_036509375.1 Acidimicrobiales bacterium | reverse complement strand
TCGAGAGAGGACGATGCCGCCGCCCACGACGACCAGCACGGCCGCGACGATGATGATGACGATCACGCCGTCTCAACCACCTGGGGTCGCTTGGCGCGCTGACTGATGACCTTGGACGACGCGCCCGGTCCCATGGTGACGCCGTAGAGCGCGTCGGCCGCCTCCATCGTTCGCTTCTGGTGGGTCACGATCAACAACTGCGCCTCGTCACGGAACTCGTCGACGAGGCTGAGGAAACGTTGCAGATTGACGTCGTCCAACGCCGCTTCAACCTCGTCCATCATGTAGAAGGGTGACGGTCGCGAGCGAAAGACCGCGAAGAGGAACGCCAGCGCCGCCATCGAGCGTTCGCCTCCCGAGAGCAACGACAATCGTCGGACGTTGCGACCGAGGGGACGCACTTCAATCTCGACACCGGTGTTGAGGGGATCGTCCGGTTCGGTGAGGATGAGGCGTCCCTGACCGCCGGGAAAGAGCATGGCGATGAGCGCGGAGAAGTGTTCGTTGACGTCGATGACGGCACTCGAGAATGTCTCCATGATCTCTTGATCGAGTGCGCGAATCACTTCTTGGAGTTCGCGTCGGGCGTGACGGACGTCGGCGACTTGGGTATCGAGGTCCTTGTAACGCTCCTCGAGTGTGGCCAGTTCGTCCAGCGCCAGCGGGTTGATCGGACCGAGCGACGTGATGCGAGCTTCGAGTTCGCCCACACGCTGCTCGAGCGAGACACCGTCGGGCAATGCTGGTCGCGCGACGACGCCCAGTTCGCGTGGTTCAATACCGAGGTCGCGACGGATCATCTCGTGCAGGTTGGCAATCTTGACGACCAGTTCGGCCTGTTCGATCTCACCGCGTCGAACGACCTCGCCCAGTTCCATGAGTCGTGCGTCGGCCTCCTTACGCGCTCGGCGCACCTCTTCGAGTCGTTCGGCGCCGGCCCGCGAGGCCTCCAGCTGTTCGCGGTAGGTCGAATCGAGCGCCTCTTGCGAGACGCGAATCTCTTCGGACGCGCGCGAGACGAGTTCGGCCAGTCGATCGAGCACTTGAAGATCGAACTCGAGCGACTCGCGTCGTCCGGCCGCCTCGGCCCGTTCGTTCGAACGGCCCTCGAGACGTTGCTCAATCTCAGCGCGACGTTGCTCGAAGAGGCGACGGCGTTCGCCGAACTCGGCCTCTCGGCGCGACAGTGCCGTCGCCTGTTCGTGGGCGTTCGCGCGCAGCGCGTCGACGTCGCGACGCGCGTCGTTGATCAACGCTTCGCGCTCTCCGGCGGCCTCGACGGCCGATTCCAGCGCGGGAAGAATTCCTCGAAGTTCCTTCAGCTCCTCGTCGTTCGTCGCGATCTGCTCGTTGAGCGCGGCGACGTCTTCGGCGAGCGACTCGACGGCGTCGCTCAGTTCGTCAACGAGCGTGCCCAGTCGCACACTCTCGCCCTCCAAGCGCTCGTGCTCGGCCTGGGCGTGCGCGCCCAGCGACATGGCCTTGTTCAGTCGTTGTCGGGCGTCGACGGCCGCGGCGTCGGCGACCTTACGAGCGTCGCGCTGCGGTCCCACGGCCTCGAGGGCCTCCTTCGCCGCCCGTTCGGCCTCTTCGACCGTCGAGCGCGTGACGACTGACCGGCCCGACGCAATGCGCCAACCCGACGAGGCGAAGCGGTCGCCGTCACGCGTCACGATGACGAGTTCGGGATTCGCGAGGGCGACGTCGATGCCCGACTCCCAGTCCTTGGCGATGAAGGCACGCGAGAAGAGCGTGTCGAGAACACGCGTCACGTGTGCCGGCGCGTTGCGACGAGGGCGCACGAGAGCGCGAAGTGGTTCGCAGCCGTCGGGGGTCGGCATCGCCGCGACCGTCCCTTCGGCAACGGGAAGGATGAGCCCCGCTCCCCCCTCCGTGCGCAGTGCCTGCAAGGCCGCTCGGGCCGACTTCTTGCCGTCGACGATCATGGCGCCGACTGACGCACCGGCGGCCGACTCAACGGCCTTTTCCCATCCACCGTCAACTTCGATGAGATCGAGGAATGCGCCGAGGACGCCTTCGAGGTCGCCAATGATGGCCCGTCCTCCGGCACCGGACAGTTCGTCGAGGGCCCGTGCGAGCGCGTCGGCGTGGGCTTGGGTTCGAGCGGCCCACTCGGTTGCTTCACGAAGTGTCTCGTCGGCCGTCGCGCGTTGCGCTTCGGCGTTGGTGGCCGATTGTTCCGCGTCGCGGCGTTCTTGTTGCGCGCTCTCCAATTGTGCCTGGGCGGCGTCGCGACCGTGGCGCGCGCGTTCCAACGACGCGGTGGCGCGCGTGGCGCGTTCTTTCGTCTCGGCTAGGCGGTTGGCGGCGCGACGTTCGCTTTCGCGAAGTGAATCGAGCGATCGTTCCAAGAGGGCGATTCGCTGGCGGGCGGCGATGAGCGTCGCTTCGTCGACTTCGTTCGACGTGGCGCCCCAGGTCTCGGCGAAGTCGGCTTCGGCGACGTCAAGATCTCGTTGCGCCGCGTCGACGGCGACGCGAAGCCGCGCCAGCGCATCATTCTCGGCGTCGACGGAGGAGAGATCCGACGTGAGTTTGGCGGCGTCGGCTTCCAACGTCGCAATGACGTTCTCGTCGGCCGATGCGACGAGCGCTTGACGAAGGGCCCGTTCGCGTTCTCGAATGATCGACGACGTACCCCGTGAGCGTTCAGCGAGGCCCTGCAACGTGCCGAGCGCCGAGGCGAGCATCTCTTCGCGGCGACTCGCCAGTTCGGCGGCGGCCGTGGAGGCCTGCGCGTCGAGGGTGACCAGTTCGTGACGCAGATCGCGCTCGCGAGTTGACGATCCCTGTAGATCGGCGGCGAGAATCGATCGACGCTCCTCGAAGGTGGTCAACCTCGACGAGAAGAGCGCGCGACGGGCCTGACGCAGTTCGCCTTCGATGTCGGAGTAGCTGCGCGCGGAGACGGCTTGGCGCTCCAGGGGTCGCATTTGGCGACGCACCTCGCGCACGAGGTCACCGAGTCGTTCGATGTTCTCTTGGGTGGCGTCGAGCCGACGTTCCGCGCGTTCTTTTCGACGACGGTGCTTCAAGACGCCGGCCGCCTCTTCGATCACCGCGCGTCGGTTCTCCGACGAGGAGTTGAGGATCGAGTCGAGTTGACCTTGGCCAATGATCATGTGTTGCTGGCGCCCCACGCCCGAGTCGCTCAGCAACTCTTGAACATCGAGCAGCCGACACGTGGTGCCGTTGATGGCGTATTCGGAGTCGCCGTTTCGAAAGAGGGTCCGCGAAATCGTCACTTCGGCGCCGTCGATGGGGAGGCGTCCGGAGGAGTTGTCGAGGGTGAGCGCCACTTCAGCGCGTCCGAGAGCCGCGCGATTGGCGGTGCCCATGAAGATGACGTCGTCCATCTTCGCGCTGCGCAGCGCCCGCGTACTCTGCGCACCGAGAACCCAGGTGACGGCGTCCACGACGTTGGACTTTCCCGAGCCGTTCGGACCGACTACCGCCGTCACGCCCGTCTCGAATTCGAGAACGGTGTTGTCGGCGAAGGACTTGAAGCCCTTCATGGTCAATCGCTTAAGAAACACGGGTAGACGCTACCAACGTTCTTGGGAGGTCCCGGTTTTCACGATTGGCATTTCGGGCAGTAGAACGTCGAGCGCGCGCGCACCGTTTCTCGCACGATTGGTTGACGGCACTGGAAGCACGCCAATCCCTCTCGGTTGTAGACCTGATGGAAGTTCTGATAAGTCCCTGGCTGGCCGTCGGGGTCGACGAATTGCTCGTCGTCGAGCGTCGAGCCGCCGTGCTTGATGGCCTCGGTGAGGATCTCGGCGATGGCGCGATGGAGTCGTCGAATCTCAATCGTCGACAGGGACTCGGACTCGCGGTCGAAACGCAGCCCGGCGGCGAAGAGGATCTCGTCGGCGTAGATATTGCCAATGCCGGCCATGATGTCTTGATCGGTCAACACCGCCTTCAGGGCCGTCGAACGACTGCGCAAGACGGCGGCAAATCGGTCCCACCCAATCTGGTCCTCGAAGGGGTCGATGCCGAGGTGCGCCAGTTCGGGGATCGCTTTTCGCAGCGCCAGTCCGTCGCCGCCAATAGATAGTCGAGCGAACTTGGAGATCTCCACCTCCTCACCCTCGACCGGACCCTTGGAGACGTAGAGCTCACCGAAGGTTCGCGGATCGACGTAGCGCAACTCGCCACCTTGGACGAACGTGAAGACCACGTGGGTGTGCTTGGGCTTCAGGTCCTTCGCGCTGTGCGCTCGCAGCAACTGTCCGCTCATGCCCAGGTGCACGACCAGATGTGTGCCGTTGTCGAGCCCGAAGACGAGATTCTTGCCCAGTCGCTCGGCCGAGCGGATCGAGTGCCCTTCGGTCAACGCACGGAACTCTTTGGCCGTCTTGTGCCGACGCACGAGGCGACCGTTCGTCACCGCGACGGCCTTGATCTTCTTGCCCACGATGTCACGGGCGAGCGAGGCGCGTACGGTCTCTACTTCGGGCAGCTCAGGCACGTCGATCCCCCCACGCCACGTCGGCGGCCACGGCCTCGGCGGCCTTTTTCGATCGACCCCGGCCCGACGAGGCGTGCCCGTTGACGACGACGACGGCGGTGTAGGTCGTGTCGTGACTGGGACCTTCGGCCGTCACCTCGTAGACCGGGGTGCCGAAACTGTTGGCCTCGGACCACTGGCGCAGACGGGTCTTCGGGTCGACTTCGCCCGGCCGTAGGGCGGCCTCGTCAACGCCGTCTCGTAAGCACTCTTGGACGAACCGTTTCGCCGCCTCGTAGCCGTTCTCCAGATAGATGGCGGCAACGACAGCCTCGAAGCCGTCGGCGAGCAGCGAGGGACGCTCCAGCCCGTGTTCCTTCTTCACGCCCCGGCCAATGCGCATGAACGACTTGAGATCGATGCGCGAGGCCGCGTCAGCCAAGGACGATTCGTTGACGACGCGCGAACGAACGAGTGACCCGGTCCCCTCGTTCAGTTCGGGGTGTTGCGTGAGAATAAGGTCGGCGACCGCCAGGTCCACGACGGCGTCACCGAGGAACTCGAGCCGTTCGTTGGACTCACAGTCGTGCTCGGCGGCGTAGCTCGAATGCGTGACGGCGATTTCGAGGAGCTCACTCGAAGGGGTAAGTCCCACACGCTCGGCTAACGCATCAAGTGGCGACAGCAACAGGCTCACACCGTCCGTTAGGACACCTGAAGCTTGGCGGCCACGTAGTCAACCGCGTCGCGTACCGACAGAAGCCCCTCCAAGTCCTCGTCGTCGATGTGAAAGCCGGCGGCGTAGGTGGCGAGGTTCTCTTCAAGTGCTTCAACCAGTTCGATCAGGGCCAATGAGTCGGCGCCCAAATCGCTGAAGGAGATGTCCTCGGGAATCTCCTCGGGGCTCTTCTCGAGGATTTCGGCGAGTTGATCACGCACAATCCCCAAAATGGTGGCCTTATCCAGTGATGTTGGATTTCCCGCGTCTGGCATGCCGACTCCTTCATGGTGCTACTCAAGCGTACTGAGTGCCGGGGACGCTATCCCCCGTTCTTACACTTGATCAGGTCGGATGGTGAGACGTAATTTCTCGACCACTCCGGCAGCGTCCATCTCGGAGGCGACGCGAAGGGCGTTCTTGATGGCGAGCGCGTTGGACGATCCGTGGGAAATCACGCAGATTCCGTCGAGTCCGAGCAGCATCGCACCGCCCTGATTCTCGGGCGTCATTTTGCCCGCGACCGGCAACAAGTACTCGAGGAGCACGCTGCCCGCAGCCCTCGTCTCGTCATTGGTTTCAATGACCTTCAAGATCGTGGCGAAGATGAACTTGAGCGCACCTTCGAGGGTCTTGAGGGCCACGTTGCCGGTGAAACCGTCAGTGACGATGACGTCGACGGGCGAGGGCACCAAGTCACGTCCCTCGACGTTGCCCACGAAGTTCAGTTCGCGCAACTCCGCGAGCAGCTTGTGCGTGTCCTTCACGAGCGGCGTGCCCTTGGTTGACTCCTCACCAATGGAGAGCAGGCCCACCGAAGGTGACGACACGCCGAAGTGGGCCTTCACGAACGTGCTCGCCATCTGGGCGAACTGCACCAGCATCTCGGGCGTGCACTCGGCGTTGGCGCCCGCGTCCACCATCACCATCGGGGTTCGACCGGGATTAGGAATTGGCGTCGCGATGCAGGGTCGCACCACGCCGGGAAGTCGGCCCATGCGAAGTAACGCCGAGGCCATCGTGGCGCCGGTGTTGCCGGCCGAGACCATGGCGCTGGCCTTGCCATCACGCACCAGTTCGGCCGCTCGAACTAACGACGAGTCCTTCTTCTTTCGCACGCTGGCGGCGGGGTCGTCGTCCATGGCGATGACCTCGGTGCAGGCAACGACGTCGAGGCCCAAGGGATCGCCCATCAGTTCGGGAACGCCCACGAGGATGACCGAGAGTCCCAGTTCGTCAACGGCTTGGCGGGCCCCGAGGATTATCTCTCCGGGAGCGAAGTCGCCACCCATCGCGTCAAGGGCGATGGGGAGCGTCAACTTAGTTGACCTCGACGGCTACGCGATTCTTGTACCAACCACAGTTGGGGCAGACAATGTGCGGCAACTTGGACGTGGCGCACTGGGGGCAGACGCTGCGCGCCGGTCGCTCGAGACGCCAGTTGGCGGCACGACGGCTGCGGGTCTTGGCTTTGCTGGTCTTGCGCTTGGGGACTGCCATCAATCTTCTCTTTCACCAGAACGGGCGTACCCGTCACACTTCTTTTGATTCGCCGGCTTCTTCTTCCGTGAATCGGAGTCCGTCAAGTGTAGCCCAGCGCGCATCAAGTGGTGCCTGGCACTCGCACGTCGCCTCGTTGCGGTCAATTCCACAGTACGGGCACAGTCCCTGACAGTCCTCTCGACAGAGCGGTGCCAACGGCAGATCGAGGAAGATCGCGTCGTGCACCAACGGGGCCAAATCAATGAAATCGTCGATGATGAGATAGCTGTCCTCGTCGCCGGGCGCCTGATGATCGACGAATCGCTCATTGACCGCGACGGTCGACACGCCGAGGACCGGCGTCGAGCAGCGACGACAGGTCCCGTGCCAGGGGGCCTCGATCGTGCCCCTCGCGCGTAGTCCCCCACTGAAACTCTCGAGGCGAAGTTTCACGCGCACCGTCGCTTCGGCGAAGACGTCGGTTTCGGCACTGCCCCGCGGCGCGAACTCGTGGGGCTCGTCGAAGGGTGCTTCGAAGTCCAACTCCGTGGAGGAGGGTACGTCGCGCAACAACTGCGCCACCGGGACCAGGTAGGCCGATGACACGATCTCTAAAACGCGTCCTGGTCGAAAAAGGACGTGGTGTCCTCCAGGCCGGCCGGCTCCTTGTAGTCGGGGGCCATCGACGTCAACTGCTCGTCGGGCCCTTCTTCGATGAGCGACGTGGGAAGTCCCTGGGCGGAGAGGCGCTCGCGGCCCGAGTGGGTGGTCTTCAAGAGTCGCTCGAGGACGATCTCGAAACTTCCCAATTTGCCGTCGATGAAGTCCTCGGACTGATTGATCATCTGACGCGACTGGGCGTGGGCCTCGGCGACGATCTGTTGGGCCATCAAGCGTGACTGGCGAACGATCTCGGTCTTGTCGACCATGCGGGCCGCCTCGGCTCGTACCTGGTCCATCAGCTGTTGGGCCTTTTGTAGTTCGGCCGCCATTAAGTCCTCGCGGTCGCGCAGAGCCCACCGGGCCTCGCGGATCTCCTCGGGGAGGCTGCGCAGCGCCTGTTCGAGCAGGCCCAGCACGTCGTCACGCGGGATGAGCGCCGAATTCGACAGCGGCATCTGCTTGGCGTTCGCGACCAACTCAATGAGGTCGCGCAGGTCGGCCTCAATGTCTCGGCGGACGTGGCGTCCGGGGGCGTCGGCAAACTCTTCGGGGTCGTCGTAACCGTCAAAGGACGTCACTTGCCACCTCCTGGGAACATGGCGGCCAGCCGTTTGGCGACCGGTGCGGGCACGAAGGGCGATACGTCGCCGCCGTAACGGGCCACTTCACGAAGTAACCGACTCGCAATGAAACTGTGGGTCGAGGACGAGGGAAGAAACAGGGTCTCGACGCCCGAGAGCGAGCGGTTCATTTGGGCCATCTGGAGCTCACTCTCAAAATCCGACACCGCGCGCAGGCCCTTCACGATGGCCGTCGCGTTGACGTCCTTCGCGACGTTCACCAACAGCGTCGAGATCGAGACGATCCGCACGTTCGCCAGGTGGACCAGCGACTCGGAAATCATGTCGCGGCGCTCGTCCAAGTCGAAAAGGGCCTCGGACTTCTGGGGGTTGCGGATCGCGGCGACGACAATCTCGTCGAAAATGTGACTGGCCCGCTCGACGACCTCGAGGTGGCCGTTGTGGAAGGGGTCAAAGGAGCCGGGAATGAGACCAACCGTCATTCGCCCTGCCCTTCGTCCGGTTCCAACATCGTTACGAGCGTAGTGCCGTAGCGCTTCGTTTTGGTAACGATCCAGCCCTGCGGCGGTTCCATGTGACGGTCATTTTCGACAATGATGCGCTGGGCCACGACGCCCTTCAGCACACTCGCGAGGTCGAGCGGACCGTACGGCGGATCGGCGAGGACCAGATCGAGGTCGTGCGGCGGTGACCACACCGGCAGCGTGGCACGAACGAAGAGAACCTCGGCGTCAAACTTCATTGGCTCCAAATTCAGTTTGACGGCGCTGAGACAGGCCGGGTCCGAGTCAATGAAGTAGACCTTCTGCGCCCCGCGCGACAGCGCTTCGATGCCCATGGCACCCGACCCGCAGTAGAGGTCGGCCACGACGAGATCGACGAGACCGCCCCGGCTCTCGAGCATGGAGAAGATTGCCTCGCGGGCGTAATCGGTCGTGGGACGCACCGTCAGTGGGAGTTTCGCCTTCAGCGGACGTCCCCGGGCCGTACCACCAATTACTCGCACCCCACAAGGGTACGTCGCGGCGCCGTCACGATTTGAACAAGTAGTCCGCTTCTTCGTCGTCAATGAACAGGCGCAGTTCGTCGACCATCGCGGGCTCGTTCGTGAGCCCGTCTCGGCGCACCATGGACGCGGCCACGCTCTGGGCCGCCACGAGTAAGTCCTCGTCACGGCGTAGTGACGCGAGACGCAAGTCACTTCGTCCCCGTTGGCGCGAGCCGAGCAGGGTCCCCTCACCGCGCAGATCGAGGTCGATCTCGGCCAGCGCGAACCCGTCGTGGGAGTCCACCAGCGCCTGGAGACGGACGTCGCCCTCCTCGCTCGGAGGTGTGCCGAGCAGGTAGCAGTAGCTCTGCACGTCACTTCGTCCGACGCGACCGCGCAACTGGTGTAGTTGTGCCAAACCAAAGCGCCACGCGTCCTCAATCACGATGACGCTCGCCTCGGGCACGTCGACGCCGACTTCAATGACGACGGTCGCGACGAGGACGTCCAATTCACCGGCACGGAACTGCGCCATCACCTCGTCCTTTTCCGGTCCCTTCATCTGACCGTGCAAGAGACCCACGGCGAGTCCGCGCAACTCGCCGAGGGCCAACCGTGTTCGTTCTTCGATCGCACTAGTCGCTTCGACCCGCTCCGAGCCTTCGACGAGTGGGCAGATGACGTACGCCCGGCGTCCCTGGGCGACTTCGTCGCGAACCCGCTGCCAGCAGTCGGCGATCTCGTCGTCCTCCTTCGCCCAGCACGTCGTGATGGGCAGGCGGCCCACCGGCATCTCGTCCAGGACCGAGCGGTCGAGGTCCCCAAAGACCACCATCGCCGCGGTGCGCGGAATCGGCGTCGCGGTCATCACGAGCAGGTCGGGGTCGGCCGACTCAATGGACCGTTCGCGGCCCTTGTCGCGCAGCGCGGCACGTTGTTCGACGCCGAAGCGGTGTTGCTCGTCGATGACGATCACGCCGAGGGCCTTGAACCGCACGTCGTCGGTGAGAAGGGCGTGCGTGCCGACGACGATGTCGACCGAGCCGGTCACGAGTCCGTCCAAGACAGCCTGGCGGTCCTTCGCGCGCACGCGTCCCGTCAACAACTGGATTGACAGGGGACGCACGCCACTCAACACCGCCGGGTCCTCTTTCGTCAGTCGTTCGAGGTCTTTGCGCAGTGAAGCGAGGTGTTGTTCGGCGAGCACCTCGGTGGGGGCCATGAGCGCACCCTGACGTCCGCCGTCGAGTGATGCGAGGAGCGCCGTCAGGGCGACGATCGTCTTTCCCGAACCAACGTCACCCTGGAGCAGACGGTGCATCGGCAGCGGCGACGCGAGATCGGTGGCGATCTCACCGAGCACGCGACGTTGCGCCGTCGTCAACGCGAAGTGGTGGCCGGCGAGAAAACGACGGACCAGCGACGAGGAGGGATCGTGCAATGAACCGGGCGCGACGTCGAGGTCGTCGAGACGAATCGGATGACGGATGCCGGCCGAGGACTCCTCCAGTCGACGGCGCCGAAGGGCGAGGAGCAGTTGGAGTCGGAGAAACTCGTCGAAGGCGAGACGCCGGCGGGCCGGCGCGGTCTCCGAAATGTCGTTCGGCAGGTGAATCCCCCAGAACGACTGCGTACGGTCAACGAGTTCCATTGAGCTTCGTACTGATTCGGGGACGGGGTCGAGCATGGGGCCGGCCCGTCGCAAGGACTCCTCGATGAAGCCACCCATCTCCCAACTAGTGAGCCCGGCCTTGCCCGAAGCCGGGTAGATCGGTACGACGCGAAGTATCCGCGAGGCGTCGCGTTCGTCGCCGAGCGGCCCAATGATGACGTCGACGACGGGATTGGTCATTTGGCGCTGGCCGCGGTAGTCGGAGACCTTGCCGAAGAACAGCGCCTGCACGCCGACCGGTAGTTGCTTTTCACGCCAACCCTGATTGAAAAAGACCACCTTGAACGAGCCGCTGTCGTCGCTCACCGTGAGGTCCACCATCACGCGACCGTTCTTCGTGCGTCGACCACTCACCTTGGTCACTTCGCCAAAGACGGCCGCCTCTTCACCAACCGTGAGGTCCGAGAGGTCGACGCGCTTGGTGCGGTCGATGTAACGACGGGGATAGACGGTGAGGAGGTCGAACACGTTCTCGATGCCCAGTGACGCCAGCGCCGTGACGCGCTTCTCGCCGACGTTGCGCAGTTGGCTGACCGGTACGTCGCCTAGCTGGCGGAGTCGGCGCGGCGCCGCTTCGCTCACTCGATACCGAAGTAGTAGGGGTAGAGCGGTTGTCCCCCGTGATGCACCTCGACGGCGACGCCGGGATACTCGTCGGAGAGGAACTCGGTGATTCGACGGGTGTTGGCCGGCGAGGATCCCTCGCCCTCAATGATCGTCAACAGTTCGTGTTCGGGGGTGATGATGTCGGCGAGCAGACGGTTGCTCGCGCCGGCGATGGAATCGGCGATGGAGCGCACGCCCGTCGCCGACAGCCCGATCCAGTCCCCCACGTGCACCTCGCCCGCGTCGGTCGACGTATCGCGCACGGCCTGGGTGACCTCAGCGGCTACGACGTTGCACGCCGAGATGCTCATCTCCTTCTGGTTGACCTCGGCCGAGGCGCCGGGATCGTATTCCAGCAGGGCGGCGAAACCCTCGACGATGGAGGTGGTGGGCACGACGGTGACGATTTCGTCGACCAGATCGTTCACTTGCTCCGCGACCGGTCGAATGTTCTTGTTGTTCGGCAACAACACCACCTCGGGCGATCCGGTCGCCTTCACCGCCGCGACGAGGTCAGCCGTCGACGGGTTCATTGACTGACCGCCCTTCACGAGCACGCGTACGCCGAGGGAACGAAAGATGCGCCCGACGCCTTCGCCCACGACGACCGCGACCACCGCGGTCGGCGGAGGAGGTTCCAGTTCAGTCTCGGGCTGTTCGGCGCTTCCTTCGCGGACCCAGCGCTCCTCGATGACCTGTTCGGTGAGGTCGGTCACGCGAATGTCGCGCGGTCGCCCGGCGTCGAGGGCCGCTTCGACCGCGGCGCCGATGTTGTCGGTGTGGATGTGGCAGTTATAGAGTCCGTCGCCTCCGACGATGACAATGGAGTCGCCGATACCCGACCACACCTCACGAAAGCCGTGCATCTTCGCGTCGTCGGCGTCGAGCAGGTACATCACTTCGTAGCGCAGGTCGGCAATGCTCGATTCGCGAGCCTCGGTCTCCTCGCGCACGTGGACGTCAATTGAATCGGCCGGAGGCGCCACGGGTAACGGATCGTCGGCCACGACGTTGCAGAGTGCGTCAAAGAGCAAGAGCAAGCCCGTGCCACCGGAGTCAACGACGCCGGCCTGCTTCAGAACGGGCAGTTGCTCGGGCGTGAAGGCCAGCGCCTCCTTCGCCCGGTCGCGCGCGCTTCGCACCAGCGCCGTCAACGTCTCGCAGTGCGCGCGGGCCCCCTCGGCGGCCGCGCGCGCAATGGACAACATCGTGCCCTCGACGATGCGCACGACGGCTTGGCGGGCCAAGACGTCGGCGTTCTCCAGCGACTCGGCGAGCAAATCGGCCGAAACGTCGCCGTGGGAGGGAAATTTGGCCACGAGGCCGCGCAGCATCTGGGAGAGGATGACGCCGGAGTTCCCGCGTGCGCCCATCAGTGAACCGTGGGCGATCGCCTTACAGACGTCGGCCATTTCGGCGTCGTCGGCGAGAGGTCCCAGTTCGGCCGCCACCGACTCAATGGTGAGGGTCATATTGGTGCCCGTGTCGCCGTCGGGGACGGGATAGACATTGAGACGATTGATGACCTCTTTATGCGTACGCAGTAATTCCGCGTAGGTGGCGATGGTCGAGCGCAGTTCACGGGCGGAGAGCGTGAGCGGAGAGGTCATCGCTAGCGATGCTACAATGGTCCTTCGGTTTAGACCGGTGGTCGCCACTCTCGGCGGTCCGGCAAAAGGAGAACGTTCATCATGGCATCAGTCTGCGAAATCTGCGGCAAGAAGCCGTCGTTCGGCATGAACGTCTCGCACTCCCACCGTCGCACCAAGCGACGTTGGAATCCGAACATCCAGCGCGTGCGTGCCCTCGTGGGTGGTACGCCCACGCGCATGAACGTCTGCACCGGCTGTATCCGATCGGGCAAGGTCACCAAGCCCGTTCGTCGCAACGTGTCGGCCTAGTCCTCGAGCTCGTTCTAGAGCTGATGTTGGAAACCGCGACGACCAAACTCTTCGCCCCGTAGCGTCCTCGTCGTTGTCTCGGCGACCACGGTGCCGATGGTGAGTGGGGCGCGAAGCCCCCGGTCGAGGAAGACCATCCGAAGCCGGGCCGGATCGTTGGTCGCGACCAACAACTCGTAGTCCTCGCCCCCGCCAATGGCCTCGTCCAACGTTGCGCCGTCGGCGACCGGCACGTCACGCAGTTCAAATCCCACATTCGAAGCGTCGGCCAGACGGTGGAGATCCAGTCCCAATCCGTCGCTCAGATCCATCATGGCGTGCACGCGCGCGCCCCTCGCGGCGGTGCCTTCGGCGAGCCGGGGCCACGGACGTCGATGCGCGACGACCAGTTCGTCGTTGAGTGCCGCTCCGTCCCCTCGACGGCGCAGTCCCGCCGCCGAACGCCCGAGCGGGCCGGTGACGAGGAGCTCATCGCCCGCCACGGCCCCACTTCGATAGATCGCCCCGCCGCCGGGACATTCGCCCACGACCGTGACCGCTACCGAGACGTCGTGACCCGCCGCGAGGTCGCCGCCCACGATGGGACAGTCCGTCACGCTGGAGGCGTCGGCCATTCCGCGGTGCAGTTCTTCGAGATCGGTGCCGAGCGGTGCCGTGACGGCCACGACACAAGCTCTCGGGCGCGCGCCCATCGCCGCCATGTCCGACACGGCGGCGGCCACTGCCTTAAAGCCCAAGTCCTCCAAGGGAAAGAGTTCTGCGTCCAAGTGCACCCCGAGCACCGCGACGTCGGTACTGAGAACGGTCTGACCCACAATCGGCGCCAGTACGGCGGCGTCGTCGCCAATGTGACGTTCACCCTTGGGGATATTGGCATGTCCGACAATTCGGGCGATACGCTCAATGACGTCATCCTCGCGCCGGGGGTAATCCCCTAGGGGAAACGTTGGGTCAACTGGTGCGGGCATGAACCTGGTTCGCCAGGGCATCACATTGACACGCAGCACCGAGTGTGGAGGAACCCAACGTGACGTACCCAACCGACAACAAGAAGCTCATTGCGTGGGTGGAAGAGATCGCAGAGCTCACAACACCCGATCGTATCCACTGGTGCGACGGATCGACCGAGGAGTACGACGAACTCTGTCAACTCCTCGTTGACCAGGGCACGTTCACTCGCCTGTCGGCGGCGAAGCGCCCGAACAGTTACTACGCCACGTCGGACCCGAGCGACGTCGCTCGCGTCGAGGACCGCACCTTCATCTGCTCCGAACGCGAGGAGGACGCCGGGCCGACCAACAACTGGTGCGACCCCTCTGAGATGCGCGGCACACTAAAGGGACTCTTCGCCGGTTGCATGAAGGGACGCACGATGTACGTCGTGCCCTTCTCCATGGGACCACTGGGATCGAACATCAGTCACATTGGCGTCGAACTGACCGACTCGGCCTACGTGGCCGTCAACATGAAGATCATGACCCGAATGGGAACCGGAGCGCTCAACGTGCTCGGCGAGGACGGCGAGTTCGTGCCGTGCCTGCACTCGGTTGGCATGCCCCTCGAAGAGGGTGCCGTCGACGTCACGTGGCCCTGCAACGCGGAGCACAAATACATTGTTCACTTTCCCGAGACCCGCGAGATCATCTCCTACGGTTCCGGCTACGGCGGCAACGCGTTGCTCGGAAAGAAGTGCTTCGCTCTTCGCATTGCCTCGGCGATCGCGCGCGACGACGGCTGGCTGGCCGAGCACATGCTCGTGCTGAAGCTCACCAATCCAGGCGGCGAGTCACGTTTCGTCACCGGCGCCTTCCCGTCGGCCTGCGGCAAGACGAATCTCGCCATGCTCGTGCCGACGCTGCCCGGTTGGAAAGTTGAGACCGTCGGCGACGACATCTGCTGGATGAAGCCCGACGCCACGGGGCGACTGCGCGCCATCAATCCCGAGTGCGGTTTCTTCGGCGTGGCGCCCGGCACGAACATGCAGACCAATCCCAACGCGATGTACTCCATCGAGGCCAACACCATTTTCACGAATACCGCCCTCACCGCCGACGGCGACATCTGGTGGGAGGGAATGGGTGAACCGCCCGAGGGCCTCATTGACTGGAAGGGCCAGGCCTGGAGCAAAGAGTTGGGTACGCCGGCCGCGCACCCGAACTCGCGTTTCACCGCGCCGGCCAGTCAGGACCCGGCGATCGCGGACGAGTGGGAGGACCCGGCCGGCGTGCCGATCGACGCCGTCCTCTTCGGTGGTCGGCGCGCCAGCGTCGTCCCGCTCGTCTTCCAGTCGCGCAGTTGGGCGCACGGCGTCTTCTTGGGTTCAATCCTCTCGTCCGAGACGACGGCCGCCGCGACCGGGGCCGTCGGGAACCTGCGCCGCGACCCCTTCGCCATGCTCCCGTTCTGCGGGTACAACATGGCCGACTACTTCGCGCACTGGTTGACCTTCGCCGACCGCTTCGACGAGGCCAAT
This sequence comes from Acidimicrobiales bacterium, assembly GCA_036509375.1. GTDB lineage: Bacteria > Actinomycetota > Acidimicrobiia > Acidimicrobiales > RAAP-2 > RAAP-2. Next base: position 262 of record DATCFS010000323.1, on the reverse strand, counting down.
CTGCCCAAGATCTTCTACGTCAACTGGTTCCGCAAGGGTGGTGACGGACGTTGGCTCTGGCCCGGGTACGGCGAGAACAGTCGCGTGCTCGAGTGGGTCTTTGAGCGCAGCGCCGGACGTGGCGAGGCGAATGAGACGGCGATCGGGTACGTGCCAACGTCCAACGCCCTGAACGTCGAGGGACTCGACATCACCGGTGCCGACATGGACGAGCTCTTGACGGTGCACCGCGACGAATGGCGTGACGAGGTGCCGAAAATCC
>DATCFS010000322.1:0-7434 GCA_036509375.1 Acidimicrobiales bacterium | reverse complement strand
CGGCATTGTTTTGTGCCGCGTTGCTGTGCATCGCGGGCGTGGCACTTGCCGCAAGTCCTGCCGGCGCGGTGTCGGCCGGATACGGCACCGGTAAGAACTACTGCGCGCAGTACCCCGGCGGGACTGCGTCGAACCTCAGTTTTGACAACGTGTGGGCGTGTGGGGGCACGACGACGGGCAACACCACGTTCGACGCACCGGGTCGCGGCGTGTTCGCGTGGCAATGCGTGGAACTATCGGCGCGGTTCCTCTGGGCGGTCGACGGGATATGGGCCGGCCCGAACACGGGGTACACCGAGGGGGCGCAGCTCGTCGCTCGGATACACGCCCTACATCCGACGATCGCGGTCGGCTCGCCCGGCCCAGGCAGCGTGCCGGCGGTGGGCGACGTCGCAAGTTTTGGACCCCGTGGTGCGGTAGACGCCATCGTCGGGCACACTGCGATCGTCATCGCTGCGGATCCGTCGACCGGAAAGTTCGAGACGCTCAGCGAGAACTTCACGAGCGGTGGAGGTGACGGGGCACCGGGCCTCCAGTACTGGCAGGTGCGCCTTTCCGGGGGTGAGAACGGTCGAGTTCAGTTCCTCGGTGGTCCCCAGCGCGCCGTCACGGGCGCGTGGACCACCGCCAGCTGGCTCGAGTTGTTGAACTCTTCGCCCGGCTGGGCGCTGCGACCGATGGTGAATCGCGGCGGGTCGAGCGGCTCGACGGTGTGGAAAGTTGCCTCGAGCGGTACGGCGGGCGCGTGGGCGGTCGGTGCGAGCAACGCCTCGGGCACGAGGGGCGTCGTGTGGCGCGCCGCGCCGACGTCGAGCAATTGGGCGCCATTTGCGGCGCCGACGGGACCGACGGGTACGCAGTTCATCGATGTGTCAACCGCCGGGAAAAGCGCGTGGGTTCTCGGCACCGGGAAGTTCGTTCTTGAGTGGGACGGTGCGCGATGGCAGAACCGGTCGCCTACCACTCTGCCGAGTGGCTTCTCCGCCAACGCGATTCTCGCCGAGGGCCCCTCTAGCGCGTGGCTCGTTGGCGGACTGGGCTCGAACCCCGCGTCCGCGCGATGGAATGGCACCGACTGGCAGCTCGTTCCGGCGCACATCTATGCGGGGAGAGGTTTTTCGAACTTCGATGCGGTCGCGGCGATTCCGGGAACGGCCGAGCTCATCGCTGGGGGGATCCGTAACGCGCACGCCTGCGAGGGAGGTGAGCCGATGGCGCAGCTGTGGACCGGCCAGCACTGGGCGAACATGAGCGTGCCCGTCCCCAGGGCGACGCTTTACGAGTGCAACTTCGAGCCTGCCCCAGCCCTCGACGCGTCCTGGTTTAGCATCCCGGGGACCATCAGTGGCTCGACCGGCCCCGTCATCTACCACCGCCAGGGCGGCAGCAACTGGGCGCTCGCGTCGATGGACGCGCCGCCATCGACCACCTACTTTGCGCTCGCCGGATTCGCCGACGCGTCGGCGACCTCGTCGTGGGCCGTGGGCCAGTACTTCGTGGGCGCTGCGGGAAGCGGAACGAACTACCCGCTGATCGAGCACTGGAACGGCAAGACCTGGACGAGGATGGACGCCCCGCCACCCACATCGAACGGATGGATGACCGGCGTCTCGGTAATACCGGGAAGTTGTGAGGTCGACGCTGTTGGTGACGACTCGAACGCGCTCGGGGCGACGAACTACCCGTTCGGCGCGAAGTACTGCTAGACGTCCTGGCCGATGTCGAAGTCTGGCGATGCGGGCGTGGACCTCCGACGATATGGAACGAAGGACACCCGGTAGCGGGCGAGGGAAGCTGAGGTTCCACATTCTCTAGGACAACATGTTTCAGGGTTTCTGGGACACCGAGTAGGTAGACGTTCTCCAGGGACGGGCGAAATATGTGGTGGGCGAGAGGGGGACTTGACATCCCTCTGAGGTCCTATCGGACCTCTCGACCACTTCTAGACTGACCCGCACCCGATTAGGGGTATGGCTGGTCATCGAGGAGTAGTCCCATGTAGTGAGGCCAAGTGCTGCGCTCGCCTGCCTTACTTCTTGAGGAATCCATTGAAGTGCTCGGCGCGCATCGCCTCGCGCCTACTGACACTTGATGGCGTACTCAACTGCCCATGGCTAGGGCAAGGAGTGTATTGACCGACGTTTCGAACGGGCGGGTACTCCGTTGCACCTGGGCGAGCAAAAGTCCTCCTTGGAGCGTGGCGAGCAAAGTCATGGCGAGGTCCTCCGGGTCGATGTCGGGCGGGATCTTCCTGTCGGCATGAAGGGATCTGAGTGCATCGCCGATAATGGCTACCCACTGTTCGAACCCTGCCGCAATGAGCGCTCGGGCCTCGGCGTCACTCTCGGCGAGTTGACCACCGAGCGAGCCAAGTGGGCAGCCCCCAATTGCTTTGGTTTGCTTCGCTGCAGCGATAACCATGTTCCGCCAGGCTTCGACTCCGTTGGCGCTGCTGAGCACGAGACCCTGATGATGGACGATGGTTTCAGCTTGGTAGTCGATGACCGCCTGCACGAGTTCATTCTTGTCGGGGAAGAAGTGGTACATCTGAGAGCCGCTGACTTTCGCCGCCAACTTGACGTCTTCCAAGGTCGTGCCCGCCACACCTCGCTCATGGATCAGGGCGGCGGCCTCTTCGACTATTCGTGCCCGGGTGCGCGCTCCCTTGGCGGTGAGCCTCGGCCGGTCACTCGTCTCGTTAACCATGCACCAATGTTAACAAGATTTTGAGTTTGACAACCCAGTCCGGTTGTGTAATAGTGAGTCACACAACCCAGTTTTATAGGAGAGGACACGTCCCGCATGAACGACTTAAAGGGCAAGACCGCTTTAGTAACGGGCTCGACGAGCGGAATCGGCAGGTCCGCGGCCCTCGCCTTGGCTGCCCGCGGCGCTCATGTACTGGTGGTCGGACGCAACGAACAACGAGCGTTAGACGTGGTCGCCGAGATCGTAGGCGGCGGCGGCAGTGCGAAGTTCCGGCTCACGACGTTGAACGATGTGCAATCGGCGCAGGACTTGGTCGAGTGGGCCATTGAGGCAGGAGACGGTCACGTCGACATTCTCGTCAACAACGCTGGCGTCGCCTTGCTCGGGCCAAGCAGTGCAGCCACCGAAGCAGAGTTCGACGAGACCTTTGCACTCAACGTGAAGGTGCCGTTCTTCCTTGTCGCGTCACTGGCGCCACCCATGGCTGAACGCGGATGGGGTTCGATCGTCAACGTCTCCACGATGGTCGCGAGTTTTGGACAGGCAGGCATGGCTATGTACGGCGCCAGCCGAGCGGCCCTCGAACTGTTGACGAAGGCCTGGGCCGCCGAATACGGCCCGAGTGGTGTTCGGGTTAATGCCGTCGCCCCTGGGCCAACGCGAACGCCGTTGATGGAAGGTGTCCCCGAGGAGATGGTGAATCATCTCGCAGCACGAGCACCAGCGGGTCGCGTAGCCGAGCCCGAGGAACTCGCCGCGGCGATCGTCTTCCTCGCCAGTGATGATGGCAGCTTTGTGCACGGCGTGACGCTTGCGGTTGACGGCGGCCGAGCAGCCACGTAAATCTCTCGTTCGACGGCGACGTTCAAGTGTGAAGACACGAAACACAATCGACAATGAAGGAGTATCAACATGAGCGCATACGTAATAGCCGAATTCACGGTGAAGGACCCCGATGTTTATCGTGAGAAGTACGCCAGCATCGCTGGAAAGACGGCGAAAGAGTACGGAGCTGAGGCTCTCGCCAACAACAACTGGGAGATTCTCGACGGCGACTCCATGCTCTCCTCAGGGGCGATCATGCGTTTTCCGGACCGTGAGATGGCCCTCAGGTGGTACAACTCGCCTGAATATCAGCAACTGATCGAAGTTCGAGGTGTTGCGATGGATGTCCGTTTCAGTTTGCTCGACGGACTCCCTACGCCCGCAGAAGGTGAAAGGGAATCAGCGTGAGCGAACCGTCAGGAAAAACGGTGCTCATCACGGGCGCCAACGTTGGGATCGGCAAGGATGTGGCCCGACAACTGGCATTACGTCATGAGTTCGCGCGGATCTACCTGGCGTGTCGAAACCAAGATCGGGCGATACAGGCAAAGGCCGAACTCGAAGCTGTGACCGGCCGGAGCATCTTCGACATCGTTCTCATGGACGTCGCCGATCTCGGCTCGGTTCGCGGCGGCCTTGCGGCCATCGACGGATCCATCGATGCGCTGGTAATGAACGCCGGTGTAATCGGCGACAAGAAGTTGATGAACTTGACCGCTGACGGGGTCACCAAGCTGTTCGCAACGAACGTTCTCGGTCACGCCGTTCTCCTCGAAGGGCTCCTGACCGAGAATCGACTTGGCGAGGTAGCGGTGTTCGCCGCCAGTGAAGCGGCCAGGGGAATTCCGAAGTTGGGGTTCAAACGGCCTACCTTCGTCTCAACCTCTACCGATGAACTCACTACCGTCATCGACGGCAGCTACTTCGCTGATAAAAAATATGATCAGAACCTTGCCTTCGGTCAGGTCAAGTACATCGGGGCCTTATGGATGGCCCACCTGGCGCGCCGATACCCCGACCTGCGCTTTATCAGTGTGAGTCCCGGCAACACCACGGGCACCGAAGCCGCCGCCGGCGCAGCGCCACCGCTACGGTTCGCGGCCAAACACATCATGCCCCACCTCGGTATTTCCCACGAACTTGACGTGGGCTCGAAGCGACTTGTCGACGGTGTCACCGACCCGAGGCTTTCGAGTGGCGTGTTCTACGCCAGCGCGGCCGGCAAGTTGAAGGGTCCCTTGGTCGACCAAGCGGACATTTTCCAGGACCTGGCCAACTCGTCCTTTCAGGACCACGCAAACGAGGCCATCCACCGCTTCATCACTTAACGGGGTTTGACCGCATTGAGGGTGAGTCAGTTAGTGGTCTTGGACGCACTGGAATCGGGGGCGAACGCCGCGGCAGTCTCCGTATTGATGGTTTCGGCGCCCAACTCGGCGTCTACGTCGACGAGATTGGCGGGCGTCAGTGGGAACCGCGGCGAAAGGCGATTGGCGAGTGGTGTCAATCGCGAACCGACGTGAACGGACCTCGCCGAATCGTCGATCGATCGCGCGGACGACGGTACATCGGTACGGTACGAGTCGTCAGAGGTACTGCGGTCCAAAAGGACCTCAATTAGTGGGCGAGGGGGTCTGAGGTTCCATAGTTTCTGGGATGAAAAACTGACGGACATCGAGTACACATAGGTTCTCCTAAAAAAGGAGGTCCTTTGACCAAACAAGAACTCGAACGTGGAGCTGCCCGCCGGCTCGCGATCATTCGCCATTGTGAGGAAATCACCCACAATGTCTCCAAAACCTGCCGCTACTACGGCATCAGTCGAAGCGTCTACTACCGGTGGAAACAACGCTACGACGAGCTCGGACCCGATGGCCTCATCGAACGACATCGCGGCCCTCATCACTGCCCGACTGCCACGAGTCCCGAGATTGTCGGCAAGATCATTTATCTGCGGAGCAACTACCACTTCGGGCCCCAGAAGATTTCGATGTATTTGGCGCGCTACCACGGGATAACCGTCTCAACGTCCGGTGTGTGGCGCATCTTGAAGAAGGCGGACCTGAATCGCCTGCCGCGCTCGCAGCGCTACAAGCCCCACGCCAAACGCTGGCAGCGCTACGAGAAGCCCCAGCCTGGCCATCAGGTTCAAATTGACGTCAAATTCATAGCCCCGATTGCTGGCGTGAGCGCCAAACGCTTCTACCAATTCACCGCGATTGACGACTGCACTCGACTTCGCATCCTCAAGGTCTTCGAGCGCAACAACGCCAGGTCGGCAATTCAGTTCGTCGACTTCGTGTGCGAGCGGCTTCCCTTTCGGGTCGAACGCATTCAGACCGACAATGGCGCCGAATTCCAAAAGGACTTCCACTGGCACGTCCTCGACAAAGGGATCGAACACCTCTACATCAGGCCACGAACACCTCGTCTGAATGGCAAAGTCGAACGCTCCCATCGCATTGACAATGAGGAGTTTTACTCGCTCCTTCAGGGTGTCGTGATCGATGACGCAAACCTCTTCAACGAGAAGATCTCGGAATGGGAACGCTTCTACAACTACGATCGGCCACACGGTTCACTAGGGGGTCAGACCCCTTACGAGCGCTTTAAGCAAAAAACTACCAATGGATGAACCGAGTGTCTTCGGTGTCCGTCACTTGCACAAACGTAGGGGCGGAGGGACTCGAACCCTCACTTGAGGCGGTTTAAGCGCCTTGCCTCTGCCAATTGGGCTACGCCCCCACGCATGAATGCTGCGATGTAACCGTAACGCAACCTAAACGTTTTCTAAACTCCTCAATTTTCGAATATCGGTAACTAGGCTGGTCCCATGATTCGCGTGCGTCGTCGGGGCACGACTCGATCAACTCCCCTTGTGCTTTTGGCGATTGTGGTCGCCTCCTTGGGGCTCGCCCCGGCCGTGGCGCGCGCCAACACGATTGGCAACACCCAAACCGAGATCGAGAACCTCACGAATCGCCTCGCCCGGATTGAGAAGACCAGCGAAATCACCTCCAATGCGTACGACGCGGCCAAGGTGGAGTTGGCCACCATCACCGCCAATATCAAGGTCCTCCAGAGTAAGGAGCGGGGCAAGCGCGCCGCGATCAAGGTCACGGCCGGCCAGCTCGAGACGGACGTCGTGCGCGCCTACGTGCTCGGAGCCGCCGACGCGCAGATCATTGCCCTCTTCAATCAAAGCGCCACCTCGAGTGACGCGCGCACGCTCTACGAGAACGACGCGATTGGCAACCTCGCCAAAATGAAGCGAACGTACCAATCGGAGAAGACCTCCCTCGACGGGACCATTCGACTCGTCGGCCGCCAGCGCGTTAGGGCCCGCCAACAGACCTACGACATGGAGTCGCTGCTCGCCGAGAACATTCGCAACGAGAACACGACGCGCTCCACGTTGTCGAGCGTCACGAAGACGTTGCACAACGAGATCATCGCGTACGAGATTCAACAGGGCGTCGACGCGGCACACCAACACAACTTGGCGCTCGAAGAAGACGCCATCACGGCCGCGTCGGCCGTCGGAGGCCAGGCCGCTGCCAACGCGGTAACCCAGGCGATTCAAGAAGCGTCGACCACGGTCACGATCGCCCAAGTCGGCAGTTCGGCCCAGGGACTGGCCGCCGTGAGGGCCGCCGAGCATCAAGAGGGCGTCCCCTACGTCTGGGGCGGTGAAACGGCGGGATCGGGATTCGACTGCTCCGGACTCGTCCAGTGGGCCTGGGCGCAGGCGGGGATCGCCATCCCCCGCACGACCGAGTCCCAGTGGCCGGCAATGATCCACGTCCCGCTGACTGCCCTTCAACCCGGAGACCTGCTCTTCTACAAGAACCTCGACGGCGACAATCTCGTTGACCACGTCGTCATGTACGTCGGCAGCGG
>DATCFS010000321.1:0-2397 GCA_036509375.1 Acidimicrobiales bacterium | reverse complement strand
AGGCGTTGCCTGGTCCGACGCCCACGAGCACACCCGCGGCACCAGTGCGCATGAGGTGCAGCGCTGCTTGGTAACTCGCGCAGCCGCCGACGATGACCGGCACTTCGAAGTCACGGATGAACTTCTTCAGGTTGAGTGGCTCAGCGGTCTTCGAGACGTGTTCGGCGGAGACGACCGTGCCCTGGATGACGAGGATGTCGAGTCCGGAGTCGATGATCGTCTTGGACATCCACGACGTGCGCGCGGGCGTGACCGAGGCGGACGTCGTAACACCCGCGTCCTTCATCTGCTTGATTCGTTCGGCGACCAGTTCGAGTTTGATGGGCTCTAAGTACATCTGTTGCATTCGGGCCGTGGCCTTGTCGTCGTCGAGTTCGCGGATCTCTTCGAAGAGGGGCATCGGGTCCTCGTAACGAGTCCAGAGACCCTCGAGGTTCAAGACACCCAGTCCGCCGAGGCGACCGAGTTCGATGGCGGTGAGCGGCGAGATGGCGCCGTCCATGGCCGAGCCGAGGACAGGCAGTTCGAACTTGTAGGCGTCGATCTGCCACGTGATGTCAACGTCTTCAGGGTCGCGCGTTCGCCGTGAGGGTACGATCGCGATGTCGTCAAAGCCGTACGCCTGACGAGCCGACTTGAAGATGCCGATCTCAACTTCCGCCATGAAGTCCTCCGATAGAAAACGCCCCAAAGTGAACGAGTGTTTGTAACAATCTACTAGGACGCTCGTCACCTTGGCCCTCGTTCCTCCGGCCAGGGAACGTCGGTGACGAGCGAGAGCAGTTCGCTCAAGACCCGAGCCGTCGCTCCCCACACGATGTCCCCGGGAACCTTGTAGAAGTGGATCGGGAAGTAACCGTCCGCGTCGGAACCGGGGCGAAGAAGCGCGTGCCGCCAGCGCTCTTCGATAAAGACGTCGTCCGCGACCAAGTCCGCCAGCCTCACGGTGAAGGCGCGATCGACTTCAGACGAATCGATGGTGAACGTCGGGCGTTCCGACAAGAGCCCGACCACGGGCCAGATCGACGAACCCGAGGCGAAACTGACGATCGGGCTCAGCCAGGCGAGCGGCGTCACCGCCGAAGGTTCGAGTCCGATTTCCTCGTGTGCCTCTCGCAGTGCCGTTTCCACGGGGGTCTCGCCAGACTCGCTCCGACCTCCGGGAAGGGCAATCTCACCTCCGTGATGACGCAAGGAGAGGGCGCGTCGAGTAAGCACGATCGACGTTTCGCCCCCTTCTTCGAAGAGGGCCACGAGGACAGCGGAGCGACCCGTGGTCGGCACGGGGAGGGCGTCGGCGACGACGGAGAGCTCCTCGGGTTCCTCCGGAAACGGATTCGTCACCAGGAGACGATGCTCGCGAGCGAGACTCGCCTGCACCGCGCGCAGGGTGAAGCCCGAGCGAGCCGCTAGCGGAAGTGATGCCCACGGCGCCAGGGCTCCGGCCTCGACGTCATCGGGATCGGGGATGATCTGCGGAAAACGATGTCCAACGAAGCGCTCGGGTCGCTCGCCTTTAGACGTCATCGTTCTTCCTCTACACTTATGGTGCGTTTGACGTACTTAAAGTAACAAACGGCCCCCGACTCCCCCAGGAGAATTCCTCTTTGAAATCGCTTGCTCGTTTCTGTGTTCGCCATCGCTGGTACGTCCTTTTCGCCTGGCTCGCGCTCTTCATCCTCATTAACGTCATCTCGCAGTCCGTTGGATCGGCCTACTCGAACGCCTTCAGTTTGCCGGGCACCAACTCCACACACGCCGAGTCGCTCCTCGCCAAAGGCTTCCCTCACCAGTCGGGTGACATGGACGAGATCGTCTTCCAGCCAACGGGCGGCTCGGTCGCCTCGCATCAGGCGACCATCCAGGCGATGCTATTAAAGGTCGAGAAGCTTCCCGAAGTCGGCGCCGTCCTCTCGCCGTTCTGCTCTGGCTCGTTCGGCACCAGCACGACGAAAGCTGGCACGTGTCAGCCGGGTCTGGTCTCTTCGAATGGCTCAATCGCCTACGCCGTCGTCAAATTCTCAAAGACCGCGAACCAACTCACGAATCCGCAGGTAAAGGCTGTCATCACCGAAGCGTCCACGATCCGCTCGGGGACGCTCGAGGTTCAGTTCGGTGGTAACGCGTTTGGTCAACTGAACTCCACCAAGGGAAGCCCCTTCGAGGCCTTCGGCCTCATCGCGACGGCCATCGTGCTGGTCTTGGCTTTCGGTTCGTTCTTCGCCATGCTCCTACCCCTCGGTGTTGCGCTCTTCGCACTCGGCATCGCGTTGGCGGGTGGGGTGCTGCTCAGCCACGTCCTCGCCATCGCGCAGTTCGCCCCGATCTTGGGCTCGCTCATTGGCCTCGGCGTGGGTATTGACTACGCGCTGTTTATCGTCACGCGATCGCGACAGG
>DATCFS010000320.1:0-10791 GCA_036509375.1 Acidimicrobiales bacterium | reverse complement strand
GACCGAATTGACGGACTTTTGTTCGCGCTGCCGACGATGTACTACCTCTGCCACGTTCTCAAACTGGGATAACGATGTCCTCGTCGCGGCGCAGCGTTGCGCTCCTCGGCGCCACCGGCTCAATCGGCACGCAGGCGCTGGACGTGCTTCGCCAGGAACCAGATCGGTTCGAAGTGAGCGCCCTCGCCGGCGGTGAGCAACTGAGCGAACTGGCCGCGATGGTGAGGGAGTTCGCCGTTCCCCGCGTTGGAGTCATTAGTGACTCGCACCGCGACACCCTGGCCGATCTCGTCGGGAAGTCGGTCGACATCGTGGTCGGCGACGAAGGACTTCGCGAGTTGGCGTCGAGCTCGGACATCGTCGTGAACGCCGTCCTCGGCTTCGCCGGTCTGCCCATCACGCTCGCGGCGCTCGGAGCCGGTAAGCGACTCGCACTGGCGAACAAGGAGTCACTCATCGCGGCCGCGCCACTGGTCGAACGAGTTCGCAGCACGCCGGGCGCCGTCATTCTTCCCGTTGACTCGGAACACTGCGCCATTCACCAGTGCCTCGCAAGCTCGCCGGGTGCGACGGGCTACCCGGACGTGCGACGGTTACTGCTCACGGCCTCCGGCGGACCGTTTCGCGGTTGGACGCGCGACGAACTACAGCGCGCGACGAAGCAGGACGCCCTCAATCATCCGACGTGGTCAATGGGCGCGAAGATCACGATTGACTCCTCGACGTTGATGAATAAGGGTCTCGAAGTCCTCGAGGCCTCCGCGCTCTTCGGCATCGACGCGTCACGGGTTGACATCGTGGTCCATCCGCAGTCGATCGTCCATTCAATGGTCGAGTACGTCGACGGCTCGGTCCTGGCGCAACTCTCGACACCGGACATGCGCCTGCCGATCGCGTACTGCCTCGGGCTGCCCGTTCGACTCGATCACGGCTACGGAGCGATTGACTTCACGAAGAGTGTCGAGTTGACCTTCGAGGTGCCCGACACCGGCGCCTTTCCGGCGATCACTCTCGCCTACGAAGCGGCGCGACTCGGTGGCGCGGCGCCGGCGTGGCTCAGTGCGGCCAACGAAGTGGCGGTCGCGGCATTCCTCAAGGACGAGATTCGTTGGTGCGAAATTGTGAATGTGGTCGCGGGCGTGATGGACGCCTACGTCGCTGATCCGTTGAACTCCCTCGAGGACCTGGTCGAAAACGATGCGACCGCACGGCGTCTGGCGCACGGTATTCTCCTCAAATAGTCATGGAAACCCCCACCTCGACTCGTCGTTCCCTTTTGGTGCTCTTCGCCGGCATCGTGGGATTCGTGGCGATCCTCACCTGGTGGGTCGGCTACGCCTTGCCGCTCGTCATCTTCGCGATCATCTTCATGGTGATGGCACACGAGTTCGGTCACTTCATCACTGCGAAGCGTGCCGGCATGAAGGTGACGGACTTCTTCGTCGGTTTCGGTCCGGTCCTGTGGTCGACGACGATCGGTGAGACGCGCTACGGCGTGCGCGCCATCCTCGCCGGCGGGTACGTGAAGGTGCCCGGCATGATGTGGAGTGAAACAGTTGCGCCCGAGGACGAGAAGCGCACGTACCGTTCAGCGTCGTATCCCCGCAAGGCCCTCTTCGCTTCGGCCGGTTCATTGATGCACGTCATCATGGCGTTGGTGCTCGCGTACGCAGCACTGACGTTGGTCGGTTCGCCGTCCAATCACGTCGACGTCAGTGGCTTCACCAAGTGGCAGGGTCGCACGCAGAACGCGGCGCAAATGGCCGGCCTGAAGCGCGGCGATCGGATCGTCGCGATCAACGGCCACCAGGTGACGAGCGACACACAACTCTCCAAAGCCGTATCGGAGAGTTCCGGCAAGACCGTGACACTGCTGGTGGACCGCGCCGGTCGCGACGTGACGTTGCACGCCACGCCCGTTGATGGTCGCACGTTGAAATCGGGCGGTCAACCCATCGCGACAGGCAAAAAGGCCCACGGATACCTCGGTGTCGAACTGAATAATCCGAAAGTAAAGGCCACGTGGTACGGCGCAATACCCAGGTCCTTCACCGAGGTCACGTCACTCATCGGCACGGCGGCGCGTGCCATGGTGCACGTCTTCTCACCGGGCGATTTTTCGAGTCTCTTCCACCAAATTGCCTCGCCAGCGGCCGCGTCCAATCCGCACAATCAACTGACGAGACCGTCGTCAATCGTTGGCGTCGCGCGCATTGCGGTGCAGAGCACGAGCACGGGGCTCGGATTTCTCCTCATCCTTTTCATGGCCCTCAACATTTTCGTGGGTCTTCTCAACATTCTCCCGATGCTGCCCCTCGACGGCGGGTACGTGGCGATTGCCACGTACGAACGGATTCGCTCTCGACGGGGACTTCGTTACCACGCTGACGTGAACAAAATGATTCCCTTCGCCTACGCCTTTATGACCGTGTTACTGGTTTTGTTCGCCTGCACGGTGTTCTTGGACATTGCCCACCCAATTGCCAACCAGTTCCAGTAGGCGCTTGGGGGAGGGTCCCCAGCGGGCAGAATGGTTCCGTGGATGTAACCGCTAGTTCCCTCAGTCCCCGAAAGAAGACCCGTCAGATTGCCGTTGGCAAAGTCCTGGTCGGTGGTGACGCGCCGATCTCGGTCCAGTCGATGACCACGACGAAGACGGCCGACGTCGAAGGAACACTCCAACAGATCTACGCGCTCGCCGCCGAAGGCGCCGACATCGTGCGCTGCACCTGCAACGAGGTAGCGGCGGCCGAGGGGTTGGCTCAGATCGTGCCGCGCTCGCCGGTGCCGATTGTCGCCGATATTCACTTTCACGTGGAGATGGCGCTCGCCGCGTTGGAGGCGGGCGTGATGGGACTTCGACTCAATCCCGGCAACCTGCGCAAGCCCGAAGAGATCAAACTCGTGGCCTGCGAGGCCAAGGATCGGGGCGTGCCCATTCGCATCGGCGTGAACGCCGGCAGCCTCGACAAGGACCTCTACGCACGCTTCGGCGGCGCGACGCCCGAAGCACTCGTTGAGTCGGCGCGCATTGAACTGGCCTACTTCCAAGAGGTCGACTTCGACGACGTGAAGATCTCGGTGAAGGCGTCGTCGGTGGCGACGATGATCGCCGCCTACCGATTGGCTTCGGAAACCTTCGATCACCCGCTTCACCTCGGCGTCACCGAAGCCGGTCCACTGCCCGGGGGGCTGTTGAAGGGCACCGCCGGCATTGCGACGCTGCTCGCCGAGGGCATTGGCGACACCTTCCGTTACTCGCTGACCGCCGACCCCGTCGAAGAGGCCCGGGCCGGGCGCCAACTGCTCGAGGTCCTCGGTCTGCGTGAACGAAAGGGACTCGACCTCATCGCCTGTCCCAGCTGTGGACGGGCCGAGGTGGACGTCATCAAGATCGCCAACGAAGCGCAAAGCGCTCTCGGCGCGCTGAACATTCCGATCCAGGTGGCCGTCATGGGGTGCGTCGTCAACGGACCCGGTGAGGCCCGTCACGCCGACCTCGGCATCGCGGCCGGCAAGCATCGCGGTCACCTCTTCATCAAGGGCGAGATCGTTCGCGTCGTGAAAGAGGACGAAATGGTCGACGCGTTGGTCGACGAGGCGAAGCTGATTGCCTCCGAGGGCGTCGAAGCACGCCTGGCCGCTCGCGACGCCTCGGCCGCGGCCGAAGCGGAAGCCGACCGGGCACTGCTGCTCGACGACCGCGGCGCCGACGCCAATCGCGACGGCGAACGCATTGCCACGATTCGACGACGGACCGAGAGTTAGAACTCACTTTTAGTAGGCTCCCTCTTTAATCAGAGGAGCAAAGTGGCAACCCAGAGCGTCTTGACCCCTCAGGCCGACGACTTCCCACGCTGGTATCAAGACGTTGTCGCCAAGGCCGAGATGGCCGACAACGGACCGGTCCGCGGCACCATGGTCATCCGACCCTACGGCTGGGCCATCTGGGAACGGATGCAGGCGGCCATGGACGAACGGATCAAGGAGGCCGGCGCCCAGAACGCCTACTTCCCCCTGTTCATCCCACTCAGCTACTTTCAACGTGAGGCCGAGCACGTCGAGGGCTTCAGTCCCGAATTGGCAATCGTCACCCACGCCGGTGGTGAGGAGCTCGCCGAGCCCATCGTCGTGCGGCCAACATCTGAAACGGTCATCGGCGAGTACATGGCTAAGTGGGTGCAGAGCTACCGCGACCTGCCGCTGCTCTTGAACCAGTGGAGCAACGTCGTTCGCTGGGAACTTCGCCCCCGCCTCTTCCTGCGCTCGAGCGAGTTCCTCTGGCAGGAGGGCCATACCGCGCACGCGAGTTACGAGGACGCCAACGCCTACGCCCACAAGATTCACCTGGAGGTCTACAACGACTTCTTGGAGAACGTGCTCGCCGCTCCCACGTATCTCGGCATCAAACCGGCGAGCGAACGATTCGCCGGCGCGATCAACTCGATCACGGCCGAAGGCATGATGCGCGACGGCAAGGCGCTGCAGATGGCCACCACCCACGAACTCGGTCAGAACTTCGCACGAGCCTTCGACATTTACTTTCAGAGCGAGGCCGGTCAGGCCGAACTCTGTCACACCACGTCGTGGGGTGCCTCCACGCGCATGGTCGGGGGGCTCATCATGCTCCACGGCGACGACCGGGGGCTCGTCGTGCCACCGCGCCTCGCGCCAATTCAGGCCGTGGTGATTGCCGTTCGTGACGAACCGGACGTCAACGAGGCGTGCGAGCGAGTGGCCGCGTCCCTGAAAAGTGCCGGTGTGCGCGTGCAGGTCGACCGCGGCCGTGGCAGCTTCGGACGCCGGGTCACTGACTGGGAGATCAAGGGTGTGCCCCTTCGCGTGGAAGTGGGACCGCGCGACCTCAAGGAGGGTGTGGTCTCACTCGTACGACGCGATAACGGGGAAAAGAGCACACTCACGCTCGACGCGGTCGCCAGTGCCGCCTTCGACCTGCTGGAAGTGATCCAGACGGGAATGTTCGCCGACGCCAAGCGGCGCCTCGGCGACGCCACTGCCGACGTCGCGACCGTCGAGGAGGCACTGGAAGCGGCCGAGACCGGCTTTGCCCGGTTGAAGTGGTCGGCGGTGGGGGAAATTGGCGAGGCGAAGTTGAAGACCCAAGCCGTTACCGTGCGTTGCCTCCAGCGTCCCGACGGGTCGATGCCGCAGAACGACGCCGAAGCCGAACTCGACTGCATCGTCGCCAAGTCCTATTGAGGACGGGCCAAGTACTACGTTTTCGTGAATTTTTGGGGGTTCGCGTCAGCGAATTCCGATTGTCATCAGGGCCTAGAAATGCTACAATTGCTGCCTACAGTCCGCTCAGGACGTATGGACTCGTTTAAGCGCGGGCCTCGGGCCCGCGCTTTTTCTTTGTCCGAACGTCCTGACGACAATTGAGAGGAGATGGCCATGGATCTGGAGACACCCTTTCGTTCCCTGCTATCTGACCTCGGATTGGACCTTTACGACCTGGAAATGGTGAAGGGGACCCTCAACGTGGTCGTCACCAAGCCGGGCGGGGTCGACCTCGAATCCCTGACCAAGGCCAATCGCCAGATTTCTGAGTGGTTGGACGTCAACGACCCGATTGCCGGACGATTCACCCTCGACGTCTCGAGCCCCGGTTTGGAGCGCAAACTGCGCACACCCACCCACTTCATCTCAACGGTTGGCGAAGTCGTGACGTTGCGCGAACTTCGCGGTTCCGAGCCGACCCGCCGTCTTGAGGGCACGGTCGTCGCCGCGGACGAAAAATCAGTCACGCTCGAGGACGCCGAACACGGTCGCGTCACGGTGCCGATTGCGTCAATCGAACGCGCCCGCACGGTCTTTGCGTGGGGGGCCGAGGCCAAGCCTTCGCCGTCACGTGCCAAGTCAGTCGCTTCATCGACGAGGAAGGAAGGGTAGACATGGCGAACTTCGAATTCCTGGAAGCTTTGGGTCAGATTGCGCGTGACCAGAACATCGACGAGGGGGAGTTGCTGATCGCCTTGGCGAACGCGCTGCTCGCGGCGTACAAGCGCCGTCCCGACTCCGCCGAAGACGCCGAGGTCGAGATCAACCCCGAGACCGGCGAGATCAAGGTGTGGGGCCTCGAACTCGACCTCGAGGGCAACGTCACGCGCGAGTGGGACGCCACGCCCGAGGACTTCGGTCGCATCGCCGCCCAAACGGCCAAGCAGGTCTTGATGCAACTCATTCGCGACATCCAGCGTCGCCAGATGTACGAAGAGTTCGCCAACCGCGAAGGCGACATTGTCTCGGGCACCGTCCAACAGAACGACAACCGCTACACCTTGCTCGACCTTGGTCGCGTGGAGGCCCTGTTGCCCCAGGCCGAGCAGATCGCTTTCGAGCGCTACGAACACGGTGCGCGGATCAAGGTCTACATCGTTGAAGTCCGTAAGACGAACAAGGGTCCCCAGATCGTCGTCAGCCGCACGCACCCCGCCCTCGTCGCCAAGCTCTTCGAGATCGAAGTGCCCGAGATCGCCAACGGCATCGTCGAGATCAAGGCGCTGGCTCGCGAACCGGGACACCGCAGTAAGATCGCGGTCGCCTCGAACGACCACATGATCGACCCCGTCGGCGCGTGCGTTGGTGCGAGGGGTTCGCGCGTGCGCAACATCACCAACGAACTTCGCAGTGAGCGAATTGACGTCGTGCCCTACAGCGACGACCCGATTGAGTTCATTCAGGCCGCGCTGCAACCGGCGCGCGTGCGCGAAGTCCGTCTCGACGAGGTCGAAGGCATTGCGACGGTCATCGTCCACGATCAGCAGCTCTCGCTGGCTATTGGTAAAGAGGGACAGAACGCCCGACTGGCCGCCCGTTTGACGGGATGGCGCATTGACATCCGTTCGGAGAACGAGGGAGTCGAGGAGGAAGTCGTCGAAGAGGTCTGGACCGATGGTGACGTCGTGGTCGAAGAGACGGTGGCGATTGAGACCGACGAAAACGGCGACGTGGCCGCCGTCATCATTGACGAAGTGATTCTTGATGGCGACGGCAACGCCGAGGAGATCATCATCGTGGAAGAGGTCGAAGCGGGCGCCTCGGGCGAAGATGTCGCCACCGACGTCGTGGAGGACGAGGCATAGCTCCGGAGAGGACCTGTGTTGTCTGTCGAACGAGGCGAGACGATACGGAAATGGACCGGGCCGGACGCGACCAGGATGGTTCCTGGTACCTCGGGAGGGGTCCCGGTCGCGGAATCTGGTGGTGTCGAGCGACCGACTGTCTTTCGACCCTCCACGCGGGACATCTGTCTCGAGCACTGCGCGGACCGGCGAACGAATCGGACGCGTACGCTTTAAGGGCTTTAGAAACGAAGCGCGTTCAACAACAGCGGTGATTGTGGAAGAATAGATAACTGTGCCCGCCGAAGTGCGCGCACGAGAAGCAAGGGAAGGTTTTGGCTCAGAAGAAGATCCGTGTGCACGAGCTCTCGAAGGAACTCGGTCTCACGAGCAAAGAGTTGCTTACACTCGCCCAAAAACTCGGCATTGGAGCGTCCAGCCCCTCTGCGTCGATCGAGGACGCCCAGGCCGACCGAATCCGTCGCCGCGCCGACGCGGACGGGCTTCGTCGCGAGGTACAGCCCGAAGAGGCCGCCAAAGCGGCCAAGGCAACCAAAACGACCAAAGCCGTAAAGGCCACGAGTCCGGCGAAGGCCGCCGCCGCGACACCGTCTGAAAACGTGGAAACGCCGGCTCCCCAGCGCGTGAGCCGCGTCACGAGGGTCGTGGCACCTGACGCGCCGGTGAGCGATGCACCGGTCGAGGTCACTGCGGTGGCACCGGCCGCTCCCGCAGAGCCCGCTCCCAAAGTCGTGCGCAGTCGTCCCGCCGTGGTGAAGCCCGCGCCGACGCGCACCGCGTCGCCCGATGGTCCCACGACCATTCGTCCGACGCAGCGCTCCGTATCGGGCGAAGCAGGCGAGGGCGGCTCGCCGTCGACCCGTCCGCCGCTCAGCTCTACCGGTCGCCCCATTCCGCCGCCCCCCGGACGTCCACTCAGTTCCACCGGCCGTCCCATTCCGCCGCCGCCCGGTGCTCGTCGTCCCTCACCCGGTGGCCCCGGTGCACGACCGACCGGTGGCCCCGGCGGTGCACGCACGATGGGCGCGCGTCCCATGGGCGCGTCGGGCGGACCCGGTCGCAGTGGTGCGCCCTCACGCCCCGGTGGACCGAGTGGTGGATTCTCAGGCGCTCGTCCGACGACGGCACCCGGTGGTGCACCAGGTGGACCGAACCGGGGCGGACCGCCTAGTCGCGGAACCGGTGGTCCGCGCGGCTCCCAGCGCAAGGCCACTCGTCGACGCCGTCGCAACGTCGAGGAGCTCGAGCCGACCCAGATGACGACGTGGCAGCCGAGCAGCCTGCCCGTTCCCGACGGTGAAGTCATTATCGAGCGCGGCTCGACCGCGAAGGACGTCGGACCAAAGCTCAACCGCAGCGCCGCCGACATCATCCGCTTCCTCTTCTTACAGGGCGAGATCGTCACCGCCGTGCAGAGCCTCACCGACGACATGATTGAGCTCTACGCCGCCGAAGTGGGCGCCGTAGTCCACCTCGTCGATCCCGGCGAACAACAAGAGGCGGCCCTGCTCGCCAAGTTCTTCGACGAGGACGACCAGGACGACGAGATCGCGGCCGAACCGCGCCCACCGGTCGTCACGGTCATGGGCCACGTCGACCATGGCAAGACGCTGCTGCTCGACAAGATTCGTCACACCGACGTCGTCGCCGGCGAGGCCGGTGGCATCACTCAGCACATCGGTGCCTACAAGGTCCAGTGGAAGGGTAAGGCGATTGCCTTCATTGACACGCCCGGCCACGAAGCCTTCACGGCCATGCGCGCACGCGGCGCCAAAGTCACCGACATCATCATCTTGGTCGTGGCGGCCGACGACGGCGTGATGCCCCAGACGGTCGAAGCGATCAATCACGCCAAGCTCGCCAACGTGCCACTCATTGTCGCGGTCAACAAGATGGACAAGGCCGACGCCAACCCCGACCGCGTCCTCCAACAGATCAGTGAGTACGGACTCGTCCCCGAGAAGTGGGGCGGCGACACGATCGTCGTCGAGATCTCCGCACTTCAGGGGACCGGCATCGACGAGCTGCTGGAGCAGGTCCTCCTCGTTGCCGAAATCGCCGAACTGGCGGCCCGTCCCACGGGACGAGCGGTCGGCACCGTGCTCGAAGCCAACCTCGAAGTCGGCCGTGGCCCCGTCGCGACCGTGATGGTGCAAAAGGGCCTCTTGCAAGTGGGCGACCCCGTGGTCGCCGGAGCGGCCTTCGGCAAAGTGAAGGCCCTCATCAACGACCAGGGCAAGCAGGTGAAGTCGGCCGGACCGTCAACACCGGTGCAGATACTCGGTTTCAGCGAGCCGCCCTTCGCCGGCGACGAGATGCGTGTCGCGCACGACCTTGCTCACGCCCGTTCGCTGGCCGAAGCCCGTGCCCAGCGCGCACGACTCATTGGCCACCAGCCCGTTGCCTCCACGAGTGGTGCCCGACTGGAGGACCTCTTCGAGCAGATCCAGCGCGGCGAGACGGCAACGCTCAACATTGTCTTGAAGGCTGACGTCCAAGGTTCCCTGGAAGCCTGCACCGAGTCCTTGAAGAAACTCGAGCGCGACGACGTGAAGCTCGTGATCGTGCACCGCGGCGTCGGTGGGATCACCGAGAACGACGTGCAGTTGGCGAAGGCCTCCAACGCGACCATCATTGGCTTCAACGTTCGCCCGGACAAGCGCAGCCGCGACCTCTCCGAGGCCGAAGGTGTGCAGATCCGCACCTACGAAATCATCTACAAGTTGATCGAAGAGATCGAGGCCGCGATGCTCGGTCTACTCTCACCGGTCTTCGAGGAGATCGTCACCGGCGAGGCCGAAGTGCGCGAAGTGTTCCGCGTGCCGAGGATCGGTGCGATCGCTGGTTGCTTCGTGCGCGACGGCGTCATTACCAGGGGATCGAAGGTTCGCTTCCTTCGAGAGGGAACGATCATCTGGAAGGGTTCGATCACGTCGCTGCGCCGCTTCAAGGACGACGCGCGTGAAGTGGCGTCAGGATTCGAGTGCGGTATCGGGCTTTCCGACTACCAGGACTTGAAGTCGGGCGACATCATCGAGACCTTCGAAGAGCGCGAGATTCCCAGAACGGCCTAACGCATGGCCCGTTCGTCTGGCAGTCACCATCCCTACCCGCGCTCGGCGCGGGTCAACCAAATCCTTCGCGAAGTCATCTCCGACGAGTTAACACGAATCTCGGACGTCGACGACCGCATCGGCATCCTCACCGTCACTGGCGTGGAGACCACGCAGGACCTTCGTCAGGCCCTCGTCTTCTTCGACTCCCTCAACCCTGAGGCGCTGGCCGCCCTCGAGGAACGTCGAGCGCAGATCCAGTCGGCCGTCAACGTGCAGACGCGCTTTAAGCGCACGCCCAAGTTGACGTTCAAGGCCGACCCGGCCGTCGCGAGTGGCGAGGCCGTGGAGGAGATTATCCGTCGTCAGAACACTGATGACGACCAGTAGCGGACTCCTCCTCCTCGACAAGGGCCCGGGACTCACGAGCCACGACTGCGTGGCGCTGGTGCGCAAACTCTTCAATGAACGCCGAGTTGGCCACGCCGGCACGCTCGATCCACTGGCGACCGGCCTACTGATCCTGGGCGTCGGTACCTCCACACGGCTACTGCGCTTCGCCCAGTCCGAGGTGAAGCGTTACGGCGGCAGCGTCATGTTGGGCATCGCCACCGACTCACTCGACGCCGACG
>DATCFS010000319.1:0-4464 GCA_036509375.1 Acidimicrobiales bacterium | reverse complement strand
CGGCGTTGGTGAAGGTGTTCGCGCTGAGGGCCGTGGGCGCGCTCGCCGTCTCGTTCGACATCGTGCCGGTGCCGCCGTTGGCGTTGAAGGTGACGGTGTGGGCGGAGGCGCTCGCGGTGAAGATGGCCGCGATCATTGTGTTGTTGCCCAACTGCTGAGTTGCGGTGGGTGCGTAGCTTACGTTCGCGCTCAGCGTGTTGTCGTACGCCACGATGTTGTTCTCAGCGGTGAGTTCTTGGTGAAAGCCTGGCGTGCTGCCCAAGGTGACCCCCGTCGTGATCTCTCCGTAACCCCAATAAAGTTGCGCGGGGTCAGCCCCACTCGTCACGGTCGGGAACACGATGTTGGTGGTGGCCGCCGCCGCCACACCGTTGCCCGCCACCACGCCCCAAGTGGCCGGAGCGGCGGTCGTGAATGAATCTGCGACGAGTTCAGGCGTGAGCGTGGCGACACTCGACGAGAACGTCGCCGTCACGGTCGTCGAGCCAGTTGATGTTGCCGTGGCCCACCAAATCTCGTCAGTGATGACGTGGTTCACTGGATCGACGAACCGCTCCGCGAGTTGGTACGGCCCCGCCTTTGGGCTCGTCACACTCGTGACGGTGATAGCGGTCGAGTGAATCTGCGTCATGAGAATCATGAGATCCCCGACTTTTTGGGGATTGATCGTGATCGACGTGAGGCCGGCGGACTCCGCATTCACCTCAAAGCCCGTCGCTCGAGTGATGATCGGCGTCCACTGGGCGTAGAGCGTGGCGTTGGCGCTGAACGGGAAGGTCGCGCCGTTGGCGTAGGCGGTGCCGGTGCCGTTGGCCACGGTGTTCCATCCGGCGAAGGTGTTGCCGGCGTTGGTGAAGGTGTTCGCGCTGAGGGCCGTGGGCGCGCTCGCCGTCTCGTTCGACATCGTGCCGGTGCCGCCGTTGGCGTTGAAGGTGACGGTGTGGGCGGAGGCGCTCGCGGCTAAGTACATTCCGATGACCTGCCACTTGGCCGAGGACGATTGCTTCCAGGTCCCGGTAACCGTGCCCGACACTCCGACGACTTGATAGGAGACGCTTTCATCCCACGCGAGCTTGAACGCTCCCGCGTTGTAGTTCACCCACGGTGAGGCGGGACCTGATGAGAGTGAACTACTCAGACCGTTGACGTAGAGCACCGCCACGTCGTTCGCCGACGTCGTGACCGAACCGCTCGGGCCGGTGCTCGCACCGGTCGTCGGTGCGTTCGCGACGGCGCTCAGGGTGCCCGAGAACTCGGTCGCTTGCGCGAACCAGGTCGAGCCACCGCTCATCGTCACCGTGACGGTGCGCCCGGCGCTCGTCACGCCCGAGAGCACCCAGAGTTCGATATCGGACTGGCCCGTTTGGAGGCTGGCGTTCACCTTCACGAAGGTGCCCATGGGACTCGTGACGGACGCCACGACCTGGCCCGTTGATCCACTGCCCAGCACGGCGAGGACAATCGTGTCGCCCAGCGTGGCGTTCGCCGGTAGGACCGTGCCGGCCGCTCCGCTTGCGAGTGCCGCCGTACCGACGTCGCCCGACTGCACCGCCGTGATCGTGGCGGCTCCGGCGGTGGTGGGCGCGCCAACCATCATCAGGGTCGGGAGAATTGCCACCGTCACGATGAAAAGTGCGATTCTGGCGGAGCCAGCCAAGCTCTTCATGATGTGGGACCTTCCCCTGATTAAGTGAGAGAAACTTACAAGAAATCGTCGAAGAATGGAAATGCTCTGTACCTGAGCCCTTGCGGTCCGAAAAGACGTGCGAAATTCCTTTGAAACATTGACTATTGCGCGGACGGCCAGGTTTTCGCAGCGGAGCCCTTGGCGCGACGCACCGGCGCCGAAAACGCACCGTTCGACATTGAAATAGAAACGACGTTTCACACCAGGGTTGTAGAGAGCCAGTATTTGTGAGGCAAAAGCGCCACGTCGCCGAAGCAATCTCATAGTTGCCAGTGTTCGAATTGGAAACGAAAACGATCGCCCGCTCTCAGTGGATCTCCAATCAAAATTCGCACGTTCGAAGGCGGCCCCGAAGTCCACTGCACAATTCTCCGAACCACGAGGGCACTGGACCAATCCAACCCGTCGTCGTTTGACGACAACTTTCGACGCGACGCGCGCGAACTCGTAATCTTCCTCTATGAGTGCAGAGCCGATCCTCGCATCGTTGCTTCCCGATACCGCGACGCTGAGTGCGAACGACGTGACCGTCGGGGGCGTCTCGCTGCGCGGACTCGCTGGCATTTACGGCACACCACTCTTCGTCTACGACGAGGAGACGCTGCGAGCACGTTGCCGCGAGGCGGCGAGCGTCTTCGATGATGGCGTGGCGTTCGCGTCCAAATCCTTCCTATGCGGAGCTATGGCCCGATTGGCTTTTGAGGAAGGACTCTGCATTGACGTCGCCACGGGCGGCGAACTCGATCTCGTGCTTCGTTCGGGAGTCCCGGCCAGTCGAATCATCATGCACGGCAACAACAAGTCGGTGGAAGAGATTGATCGGGCCGTCAACGTAAAGGTCCACCGGCTCGTCGTCGACAATTTTGAAGAGATCGCGCTACTGGCGACAATCGTCTCGCCATCGTCACCGATTGACTGTTTGGTCCGCGTGACGCCGGGGGTTGAAGCGCATACCCACGAATTTGTACGTACTGGGCAGGAGGACACGAAGTTCGGTTTCTCGGTGGCGTCGGGCGACGCGCGAAAGGCCATCGATGAACTTCAAGGTATCCCCGGCGTTCAGCTTCACGGCGTGCACGCGCACATCGGTTCGCAGGTCTTCGAACTCGTGGGGTTCATTGAATCCCTTTCGGTGCTCGCCAATTTCATCGCGGACGACAAATTTGACGAGCTCTGTATTGGGGGAGGGCTCGGAGTCGCCTACGTGGCCGGCGAGAGTGCGCCGTCCATCAGCCAGTGGGGCGACGCAGTGCGATCCGCCGCCGTTGAGTGTGGTCTCGAGACGAACGTCCGGCTCATCGCCGAACCGGGAAGGGCCGTTGTCGCCCAGGCCGGTGTGACGCTCTACCAGGTGGGGGCGGTGAAACCGGTGGCGCAGCGCACGTACATGGCGGTCGACGGGGGCATGAGCGATAATCCGAGGCCCGTCCTCTACGGGTCGGGCTACGAGGCCTTTGACGTCTCAAATCCGCTCGATTCGCGCGAGCAGAACGTACGTCTGGTTGGTAAGCACTGCGAGAGTGGCGACGTATTGATTGAGGAAGCGTGGCTCCCGCGCTCGACCGGCGTGCGCAGCGTCATCGCGACGCCCGTCACCGGGGCCTACGGGTACTCCATGGCGTCGAACTACAACCGCGTTCCACGTCCGGCAGTGGTCTTCGTGCACGACGGCGTGGCACGCGAAGTGCTTCGCCGCGAGACATTCGACGACATGGCACGCCTCGAAATGTGAGGTCGGTGCGGTCGAGGTGGTCGGTTAGCCTTTAACGGTGAACAAGTCGGTCGTTCGAGTCGGAATTATCGGAGCGGGCAACGTCGGCAGCGCCCTCGTCGCGCTCCTGAATGACCCCACTCGTCGCGCCGCGTTAATTGACGCCGCGACCGGTCCGATTGAACTCGTCGGCGTTGCGGTTCGCGACGTCACCAAGCGGCGCAAGGGCGTTCCGAAGGCCTTGCTGACCTCGGACGCCGCCGGGCTGGTGGGCCTCGACGACCTGGACATCCTCGTGGAACTGGCCGGGGGACTCAAGCCGGCCCGGGGGTACATCGAAACGGCGCTGCGCCACGGAGTCTCGGTGGTGACCGCCAATAAGGCCCTCATGGCCGAATGCGGCACCGAATTGGCCCAGTTGGCCCACCAAAATGGTGCCGACCTCTTCTACGAAGCGGCCGTCGGCGGTGGCGTGCCGATTCTGCGCGCGCTCCGCACGTCCCTCGCTGGCGAACGAATAGACCGCGTAATGGGCATCGTGAACGGTACGACGAACTTCATCTTGTCCAAGATGACGAGTGAGGGCAGCGATTACGCCTCGGCCCTCAAGGAGGCCCAGGCCCTCGGCTACGCCGAAGCCGATCCGAGCGCCGACGTGGAGGGATACGACGCCGCCGCGAAAGTACAAATCCTCTCATCCCTGGCCTTTGGCACCGCGTTGAACGGCGACGAAATCTTTCGTCAGGGAATCAATGGTGTGCGTTCGGTCGACGTGGAGTTCGCCCGACGCTCGGGCTACGTAATCAAACTGCTTGGCATCGCCGAACGAATTGGCGACTTCGGAATTTCGCGTCGGGCACATCCCGCAATGATCCCCGTCGATCACCCGCTCGCATCGGTCCACGGCGCCATGAACGCCGTCTTCGTTGAAGGGGTTCGCAGCGGTCCGCTCATGTGGCTTGGTCAGGGCGCCGGTGGCGAACCAACGGCAACGGCAGTCCTGGGCGACCTGCTCGACGCGGCCCGCAACCGCTTCAGTGGTCGTCACGACGTGCCATTCACCGTC
>DATCFS010000318.1:0-3688 GCA_036509375.1 Acidimicrobiales bacterium | reverse complement strand
ATTGCCCAATTATTGAAAGCACTCCAGGGCACTCGTCGGCGCTCGCACTCCAGAAAGCTGCGCCACCCTTCACAGGCGTGACGACGATCTTCAAGAGTGTCGAGTCCTCCATGCACATTCCTCCACCCGTCAATTTGAGCGCCGCAATCGCACTTCGCAGTGCCCGCGCTTGGGACCGAGTGAGCACGATCGAGACGGGATCACTCGAGAACTGGCTCAGCGAGATCTTGGCGTAGCCCGTTACCGTCACAACGCCAGAGAGGGGCATCTTTACGTGATCAATGGGGAGCCAGACGACTTGCATGTCCACTCGAAGTTCCTGTTGACCGTTGGTCGTCCTCGTCGACGTATAGAACAGTCCGCAGTAGGTAACGTGCGGGCTCGAACACGCCAGGGTCACGCCAATGTTGTCAACGGGATAGGCGTTTGGTGAAGTACCGGTCCCCGTTTCGTTGACTGATTCACCCTTTCGGAGATGCGACCGCACGAATGCGTCGATGTCAATCGACCGTGGCAACAGGTACTCGTGGTCGACACTGCGAACGACCTCACCTCCTCCGAGATTGCCACTCGCGGCGATTGGTGTCGGCAACTTTGACACCAGTCGAGCCGACGGTGGTACCGGTTGTTCGTCGAGCAGCGCGAGGGCGTAGGCCTGTCCGGCGGCGATTGTCGCCGGGGAGAGCGTCGTGGTGGTGAGTGACCGCGGCAACGTCGATCCGGCGAAGGCGTCTCCCGTCGAGAGAACCGACAGCAGTATGACGGTGGAGCCGCCCAGAGCAAGCGAACGAGCAATCTGATTCCTGCGCACGGCGACCACCTCTCGAGCGCATGTCGCCCTCTGATCCATACTGTCGCGTGAGACGTAGAACTTTCATGGGTGGCCCAAGAGAGCGGCGGGCGCGCATTTGGAGTGACTCTTTCCTCGTCAGGAGCCTTAAGGTGGCAAACGAACATTGAATGGCAACCCTGGGGTACGTCACGCGCCACGACCAATGAGAATGGACAGTATGAAGAAACTTTTTGTCTTCGACCTCGACGGGACGCTCGCTCCCAGCAAATCAGCCCTCGGGTCCGAAATTGCCGGTCTGTTGCACGATCTCCTCGGCATCATGAAGGTCGCCGTCATCTCGGGTGGTGATTGGTCTCAGTTTCAAAAACAGTTGCTCGCGAATCTTCCCGACGACGTACGCCTGAAGGATCTGTACCTACTGCCGACCTGCGGCACGCAGTTCTACGAATACGTCGGTCACTGGTCGAAGGTCTACTCCGAAGACCTCACCGACGAACAGCGAACCAAGATTAAGGTTTCGCTGCAGAAGGCACTTGACGAGTCGGGCATCACGGTGGAGAGGATTTGGGGTCAGGCCATTGAGGACCGCGCCAGCCAGATCACCCTCTCGGTGCTCGGTCAAGAGGCGCCACTCAGCGCGAAGGAAACGTGGGACCCCGACTTCAAGAAGCGCACCGTCATCAAGCAGATCCTCCAACCGATGATTCCCGAGTTCGCGATCAACATGGGTGGCACGACGTCGATCGACGTCACGAAGCCCGGCATCGACAAGGCTTACGGCATCGCAAAACTGCGCGATCAGTTGAACATCCCGATCAGCGAGATGCTCTTCGCCGGCGACGCAATCTTTCCCGGTGGTAACGATTACCCCGCTCAGACGGCGGGCGTTGACTCAATCCTCGTGCGCGACCCGCTCGAGACCGCGCGGGTCATTCAAACGGTGCTGGCGTGCCTCGGCGACGGCACGACTCAGATCACGTCGCCCGGCAAGGAAGCATGAGCTCCTTCGAGATGAAGCGGCTCGACCTCGTGATCGAGCCCGAGTCCGGCAACACCATGGAGATTGGCGGCATCCTCAATCCGGCAGCGACCCGTGGTCCTGACGGCGAGCTCTATCTCTTTCCCCGTCTCGTCGCCGCGGGCAACTACTCACGAGTGGGCATTGCCCGCGTCACCTTCGACAAGGGCGGCGAACCGGCTGGCGTTGAACGCCTCGGCGTCGCGCTGGAACCGGAAGCCGCTTACGAACTGCGACCGGACGGCGGTGGTGGTTGTGAGGACCCGCGGGTGACGTACGTCGAACCGTTGGCGGCGTACATCATGACCTACACCGCGTTCTCACCCGAAGGTCCGCGTATTGCGCTCGCCATGTCCAAGGACCTCTTTACGTGGGAACGACTCGGCCTCGCGACATTCCAGCCCTACGAGGGGATTCACTTTGACGGTGTCGATAACAAGGACGCCTGCATGTTTCCGGTGGCGATTCCCAATCCGACGCGCCACAACGAGGTGGCTATTCTCCACCGTCCACTGTTTCCCGGGACGAGTCCTGAGGAGAACTTGGTGAAGGACGGAGACCGCAACGTCGACCTACACCGCGAGAGCATCTGGATCTCGTACAGTCCCGAAGGATCGGCCGACCAGCCCTACCAACTTCGAGAGTTCACGTCGCACGACCGTTTGGCGGCGCCGGTGTCGCCGTGGGAGTCGCTCAAGATTGGCAGTGGCTGTCCGCCCATCATGTGCAAGCACGGATGGCTCTTCATCTACCACGGCGTGACCGACCTTCAGTACGACAACGGTGCCCACCAGATCACGTACTCGGCCGGCGTCATGGTGCTCTCGGCCGCGAACCCGCAGGAGTTGCTGTACCGCACCACCCATCCGGCGCTTGCGCCCGAGCCGTCCACGGGACCGCGCGGGACGCCATCGAACGTTGTCTTTCCGACCGGCATTGATCGTCGCGACGACATTGGTCAACCGGACCGCTTCGACGTGTACTTCGGGATGAATGACTTCCGTATCGGCGTGGCACGACTGGACGTGCCCGACGTCCTGCCCCACCCCGGTGAGGCCGACCCCGTCACCACGACGAGTTGAGTGACGAAGGCCCGCCGACGCAGTGAACGCCGAACAATTGAAGCATCAAGCGCCAACGTGTCAAAATAGTTTGACCGAAAAGAGATTGAAATGAACCGTCTCCCCCAGTGCCCCGCACGCGACTCGGCGAGGATCGTGTGACGGCGGTTCCCCTTCGTCAACGTCCATCGTGGCGCCTCCTCGAGTCCCACTTTGCGACCATTGGGCCGCTTCACTTACGCAACCTCTTTGCCGATGATCCCGGCCGCGGCCAACGTCTTCGCGCGAATGCCGAAGGTCTCTTTCTCGACTATTCGAAGAACCGAATCACGGACGCAACCGTCGGACTCCTCATCGATCTGGCGAACGAATCAGATCTGTCGGAGCGGCGCGACGCGATGTTCGCTGGCCAGCACATCAACGTCTCCGAAGACCGCGCCGTGCTGCACGTCGCGCTGCGCATGCCCAAAGAGGCGACGCTGATCGTCAATGGCGTTGACGTCGTTGCCGACGTGCACGCCGTGCTCGATCAGATGTCGAGCTTCGCCACTCGCATTCGGTCCGGTGAGTGGAAGGGTCATACGGGCAAATCAATCAAGAACATCGTCAACATCGGTATCGGTGGCTCAGACCTCGGGCCGGTCATGGCCTACGAGGCGTTGCGTCACTACGCTCGCCGCGACCTCAACTTTCGATTCGTTTCGAACGTCGACTCGACAGATTTCAGTGAAGCGGTTCGCGACTTCCAGCCCGACGAAACGCTGTTCATCATTTCGTCCAAGACGTTCGGCACGCTCGAAACGCTCACCAACGCCC
>DATCFS010000317.1:0-3530 GCA_036509375.1 Acidimicrobiales bacterium | reverse complement strand
CCACGTCGCGGGTCGTTCAGGCCCACGAGTTGATGCACGCGCGCGTCAGTCCGCACCTACGCGAGCACTACGGCGGTCTCGACGAGGTTTCGCCGCGTGCGCTCGAATGCGCGGAGGAACTGCGAGTGAACGCGCTCATCGCGCGACTTGGTTTCGACGTGGCGCTTCTACACGACGGTTCGGAGAAGAACGGCGGTCGCCGACTTGGCGCTGCAGGCGATTGGTCCGAGGCGCTGTGCTTCCTCCTGGCGGTACTGGCGACCGGCGCCGAGAAGGAGTTCCTCGCCGGGGTGCGCCGCGAACGACCGGAATGGATGGCCGGACTTCGCGCAGTGCGAAAGCGAGCCCTCACGTGCGTGGACGCGCAGAGCAGCCAGGCGTTGGGGGCCACGCGACTCAATGAGGACGGACTACCCAGTGGTTACGCGGAGACGACGGTAGTGCTGGCCCGAATGCTGACGCAGTCAATGAATGCTCGTGCGCCACGAACGCCCGACGAACTTCGCGCCTTTCGTCGCTCGCTCGAACCGGGCGGTCGCCGCCCACCAACGGGTCGATTCGCCCCTTTGCTCTTCGACGACACACTCGTGATGTCGATGCGTTCGCGAAGCAGTGGCGTGCGCGCCACACAACCAAGTTCGATCGGTCTCACGATGCGCTATCCGAGTCGCCTGCTCACCGACGATCTCCAACGGGCCTTCGCCCGACGGACATCTCGCCACGGGGGCGTCGTGGTGATCGATCAGTCCGGTTCCATGGACATTGACGCCAGCGCATTGACGTCACTGCTCGTTCGCGCGCCCGACGCGCTGGTCGTTGGCTACAGTCACCGACCCGGTGACGGGGGAAGTACCCCCAACGTGTGGTTGCTCGCGAAGCGTGGAGTGGTCGCCGCACACTGTCCCACGGGCAACGTCGGTAACGGCGTCGACGGACCGGTCCTCGAGTGGGTGCTTCGACAGCGAATGGGGAGTGAACCCGTGATTTGGGTGACCGACGGACAGGTCACCGACTCGCACGATCATCCCGACGAGCACTTGACGGGCCAGTGTGCGGCCCTGGTGCGACGGCACCGGATTCGACTGGTGCGCGAACTCGACGGGGCCGGTCGAGCACTTCGGGGAGGGCGAACAACGAGTCGATCGGAATGGTCCCGATTTGGACGTGTGGGGCGAAAACTCTTGGAAACGAACGAGTTTTAGTCGTCCTGTCACAGTCGAGAATTACTCTTGCATCGAACACCTGTTCGCCTTATGCTATACGAACAGGTGTTCGTCTAAGCAAGGAGCAGGCCATGGCGGCAGTCGAAGTTATCCAGAGTGAAGGGTTCGAAGAGACCCAGAATCGTCCCCATTTGCGACTGGTCTCGACCCCCGAGGTCTACCGAATCGGTCCGTCACTGGCGCGCCGTCGTGCCGCCCGAGCCCGGATGATGCAGCGTCGACGTCGAACGCTGGTGGGCCTTTTGTTGGTGACGGGACTGGTGATTCTCTCGTGGCCGGGACACGCCTTTGGTGGCACGACGGGCGGTGGACTCTCGACCGATATGGCGAACAGTTCGGTGCTGGCGTCGGGCATGGAGTACGTCGTACAGCCCGGCGACACCGTTCGTTCAATCGCCACATTGATGAATCCCGTCAACCCGGCGGCGGCCCAGATTGCTCTCGTTCGTGAGATCCACTCGAGCGTCGTCGTACCGGGCGAGCACGTCCTAATCCCCTAAATTTCAAGGGAATTGGGTGTATCCTCAGGTGATGCGTTGTCCTTTTTGTGCGGCAGATGACGACCGCGTCGTCGATTCTCGCCTCGCCGAGGACGGCGTGGCGATTCGCCGGCGCCGCGAGTGCTCGGCCTGTAACCAGCGCTACACCACCTTCGAACGAATCGAGGAGGCCGGTCTCTACGTCGTGAAGCGTTCGGGGGACCGTGAACCATTCGACCGCGTCAAAATCCTCCGCGGCGTCCGTGCCGCGAGCAAGAACCGCCCCGTCGACGAGGAAGTGCTCGAAGCACTGGTGACCGCGGTCGACGAGTCAATGCGGCTCCTCAACCGCGACGTCACCAGTGAGGAGGTCGGTATGGCGACGCTCGAGGCCCTGCGCGACGTCGACGACGTGGCCTACGTTCGATTTGCCTCGGTCTACAAGGGATTCGAAGGCACTGAGGATTTCGCCCACGAGATTGGCATGCTCGTGAAGACCACCACTCCCAAACTTCGCGGCTGATGCGCGCGCTCAACCTCGAGCCTCGATGTGCGATGGCGATTTACGCCCACCCCGATGACGCCGACGTGGCGGCCGGGGGGCTCTTGGCGCAGTGGGCCGCCGACGGCTGCGACGTGCACCTGGTCGTCGTCTGTGACGGGGCCAAGGGTTCGCACGCACCGACCGCGAACGAGGGATCGTTGCGCGACGTCCGTGGCGCGGAGTTGCAGTTAGCCGCAGATCTGCTCGGTGCGAGCTCGGTCATCAGTCTCGATCGACCCGACGGTGACGTCAGCAACGACGAGGAGCTGCGCGCCACGCTGGTGGGCCTGATTCGCCATCACCGTCCGGACGTGGTGCTCGGACCCGACCCTACGGCGACGTTTTTCGCTGGTGTCTACGTGAATCACCGCGACCACCGAGAGACCGGTTGGGCGCTGCTGGACGCCGTCGCGCCGGCGGCCGCCATGCCGCTCTACTTTCCCGACCGCGGTGAGCCCCATCAGGTGAGTCAGCTGCTCCTCAGTGGCACACACGAACCGGACGTGGTCGCGGACGTCTCGCGAACGATCGACACCAAGGTGAAGGCGGTGCTCGCACACTCCTCCCAGTTGGCCGGTGACGCCGAAGCGATCCGTGAGCTGGTCTACGGACGGGCCGAGCAGGCCGGTCGACCAATAAACGTCGAATTCGGCGAGGCCTTTCGCAGCGTTGAACTCGCCTTCTGAGAATCCGTCGGTCGACGACGCACCGATCCTGCACATCGACCTCGATGCGTTCTTCGCGTCGGTCGAGATTCTCGACGATCCGACACTAAAGGGTAAGCCCGTCGTCGTGGGCGGTGGTGGCGACCGCGGGGTGATTGCCTCCGCCAGTTACGAAGCGCGACGGTACGGCGTGCGAAGCGCGATGCCCAGTATCATCGCGAGGCGTCGTTGCCCCGGTCTGATCATCCTTCCCGGTCGCTTCGACCGCTACGAGGTCTACTCTCGGCGATTCCACGACATCATTCGTGATCTCACACCGGAGTACGAGCCGCTCGGACTCGACGAGGTCTTCGCCGACCTGCGAAGTCTTCGACGACTTCACGTGCGACCAATTGAGGCCGGATTCGAACTGCGCCGTCGCATCAACGATGAATTGGGGCTGCTCTGCGGCGTGGGACTTGGACGGAACAAGCTGTTCGCGAAGTTGGCCTCCAAGGAATCCAAACCAACGATCGTCGATGGTCGTCTCGTCGACGGACCGGGCGTGGTGTGGGTGAGCCCGGAACTGGAACGCAAGTGGCTCGACGAACTGCCCGTTCGCTCCCTGTGGGGAGTGGGA